>CALKAA010000254.1 GCA_937983495.1 uncultured Gemmobacter sp.
AGCTGAACCAGCCGCTCGCCGCGATGAAGACCTATCTGGCGGGGGCGCGGCTGCTGTTGCAGCGCAAGCGCCCCGAGGAGGCGCTTTCCTCGTTCCAGCGCATTGACGATCTGATCGACCGGATGGGCGCGATCACCCGGCAGTTGAAATCCTATGCCCGCAAGGGCGGCGAGGCTTTCGAGCCGGTGGATATGCGTGCTTCGGTCTCCAATGCGCTGGCGATGATGGAGCCGCAATTGAAGGCCCGCGTCGTGCGCATCACCCGCAGCGTGCCCCGCGCGCCTGTGATGGTGATGGCCGACAAGGTGCGGCTGGAGCAGGTGATCATCAACCTGCTGCGCAACGCGCTGGATGCCTGCAAGGAAACCCGCATGCCGCAGATCGACCTGATCCTGTCGGCAGGCGAAACCGCGACCCTGACCGTGCGCGACAATGGCCACGGTATCAAGGAACTCGAACAGGTGTTCGAGCCGTTTTACACCACAAAGAAACCCGGCGAGGGGGTGGGGCTTGGCCTTGCCATTTCGTCGGGGATTGTCACCGACCTTGGCGGCCGGCTGACCGCGCGGAATGCGGAAGGCGGCGGGGCTGTATTTGAAATGCAGCTTCCCATATTGGGCGGCGAAGCCAAGGCAGCAGAATGAGGTTCCTATGGCCCGTGCCATGAAAGTTGCCATCGTCGATGACGAGGCCGATATGCGGCAGTCGATCAGCCAATGGCTGGCCCTTTCGGGGTTCGACACCGAAACCTATGCCAGCGCCGAGGAGGCTTTGGCGGTGATCAATGCCGATTTTGCGGGGGCGGTCGTCAGCGATATCCGCATGCCGGGGATGGACGGCATGGCCTTCCTGAAGCGGCTGATGGGCATGGACAGCTCGCTGCCGGTCATCATGATCACCGGCCATGGCGATGTGCCGATGGCGGTGGAGGCGATGCGGCTGGGGGCGTTTGACTTCCTGGAAAAGCCGTTCAACCCCGACCGGATGACCGAGCTGGCCAAGCGCGCCACCCAAACCCGCCGCATGACGCTGGACAACCGCGCGCTGCGCAAGGAGCTGTCGGACGGCTCGATGATCATGAAAAAGCTGATCGGCTCCAGCCCTGCGATGGAGCGGCTGCGCGAGGATATTCTGGATCTGGGGCAGGCCGATAGCCATGTGCTGATCGACGGCGAAACCGGCACCGGCAAGACATTGGTGGCCCATGCGCTGCATGCGGTGGGGCCGCGGGCGGCGAAAAAATTCGTGACGGTCAGTTGCGCCGCATGGTCGGAGGACCAGTTGGCGGCCAAGCTGTTCGGTCCGACCGAGGATGGCGTGCCGCTGATCGAGGAGGCGCGGGGCGGGACGCTGTGTCTTGAGGATATTGAAAGCCTGAGCCATGCGCTGCAATCGCGGTTGCTGACGGTGATCAATGAGCAGGGGACGCCACCCGAAACCCGGATCGTGGCGATCTGCAACGAACATACCGCCGACAAGACTCTGGAAGACACGCTGCGCCCGGACCTGTTCTATCGTCTGGGGGCGATGACCATTGTGCTGCCGCCCTTGCGCGCGCGGGGCGAGGATATTCTGACCCTGTTCACCCGGTTGTCCGAGCAGTTTTCCGAGGAATATGGCTGCGATGCGCCCGCGCTGACCGCGCAGGAGGCTGCGCAGTTGTTGCAGGCGCCCTGGCCGGGCAATGTGCGGCAATTGGTGAATATCGCCGAACGGGCGGTGTTGCAGAACCGGCGCGGTTCTGGTTCCATCGCGTCGCTGCTGATGGCCGATAACGAGGCCTCCGGCCCGGCGCTGACCACCGAGGGCAAGCCGTTGAAGGATTATGTCGATGCTTTCGAGCGCATGCTGATCGACAACACCATGCGCCGTCACAAGGGCAGCATCGTCGCGGTGATGGAAGAATTGTGCCTGCCGCGCCGGACGTTGAACGAGAAGATGGCGAAGTATGGCCTGAGCCGGGGCGATTATACCTGAGTATGCCGTAGCGATTATACTCGAAGGCGGGCGATCCTTCTGCGAAGGATCGTTGGGGGGGGCTGTGTGCCCCCCGTCTGCAGCACAGACACCCCCAGAGGATATTTGGAACAGGTGAAGCGGCAAGGCCCCGTCCGGGCCAGATGGGCCCAGAAAACGGGTAGGGGTCAGCCCTGACGGTTTGACCGGTGTTTCCTTGTGCTGGACGGTTCATCCATTTTTCTGCAATTCTGGGGGCTTGGCTCTGCGACCTGCGTGGTCTGTCCTGCGCATCCCCGAAATTTGTCATTGTGTTTTGGGCGAGCCTCCCCTTATTGTCACCTTGCGGGGATAAATCTGTCATGGACAGCCCCTGTTTCAGTTTCGCTGCTGGCGGTGCGGGTCGGGCCACGGGTCCGAAAGCGCCAGATTCCGGCAGATTTCATTGGCCGCAAGGCCTTTTGCATGCCGGTTCACCCTTGGGTGGACAGGTTACTTCAACAGGGCGCGCAAGCGCCCGGGATACCGAACCGCGATGCGCCGCGTGACAGATGCCTTGAGGATAGACGGGGGGCCTTTGGGTCGTCTCGCCCTTTGTGCATCGCGCAGCCTCGCCCGAACAAGTCGCCAGCCGCTCGACCGAAACCAGATGGATACGCCGCAAGGGCGACCTCAGGGGCCTTTCCGCATGGGGAGGCCGAGCCATGGCGCAATGGAACATCATGGCCAAGAAAATGCTCATCGACGCCACCCACCCGGAGGAAACCCGGGTTGTGGTGGTGGACGGAAACAAGGTCGAGGAATTCGACTTTGAAACGGTAAACAAGCGGCAATTGCAGGGGAATATCTATCTCGCGAAAGTCACGCGAGTAGAGCCTTCGCTGCAAGCCGCCTTTGTGGATTATGGCGGCAACCGCCACGGCTTTCTCGCTTTTGCCGAGATTCACCCGGATTATTACCAGATCCCGGTCGCGGATCGCAAAGCCCTGCTCGAAGAAGAGCGGGCCCTTGCGCGGGCCGAGGAGGAAGAGGAAAACCGCCCTCGCAAGTCGCGCAGCGATAGCCGCAAGCCCAAGGCTGCCAAGGCCGAAGCCGCACAGGTTGAAGATGCGGTGATCGTGTCGGAGGAGGCCGCGCCGCTGGCGGCGGTTGCCGGCATGGATGTGATCGACCTTGAGGACGCGGCTGACGATCAAGGCCTCGCCCTGGAAGAACCCCGTCCGGCCGATGCCCCCTATGTCAGCATGGATCATGCGGCCGATATAGATGACGAGATCGAGTCGGTGGCCGAAGAAGATGTCGCCGAGGAAATCCGCGCACCGCGCAAGCCGCGTGCCCGTCGTTACAAAATTCAGGAAGTCATCAAGGTGCGCCAGATCATGCTGGTGCAGGTGGTGAAGGAGGAACGCGGCAACAAGGGGGCCGCGCTGACCACCTATCTCAGCCTGGCTGGTCGCTATTGCGTGCTGATGCCGAACACCGCGCGGGGCGGTGGTATTTCGCGCAAGATCACTCAGGCCACGGATCGCAAGAAGCTGAAAGAAATCGCCGCCGAGATGGAGGTGCCGGAAGGCGCAGGCCTCATCATCCGCACGGCGGGGGCCAAGCGCACCAAGCAGGAAATCCAGCGCGATTACGAATACCTCATGCGGCTGTGGGAGGAGGTGCGGGAACTCACGCTGAAATCCATCGCCCCGGCCGCGATCTATGAAGAGGGCAACCTGATCAAGCGCGCCATCCGCGATCTGCATAATCGCGAGATCGAGGAGATTCTGGTGGAAGGCGAGGCGGGCTATCGCACCGCCAAAGACTTCATGCGCATGATCATGCCTGCGCAATCCCGTGTGGTGCAGCGCTATCACGGCGATATGCCGCTCTTTGCCCGCTATCAGGTGGAAAGCTATCTGGCGGGCATGTTCAATCCGACGGTGCAGTTGAAATCCGGCGGCTATATCGTGATCGGCATCACCGAAGCGCTGGTGGCGATCGACGTGAACTCGGGCCGGGCGACCAAGGAGGGCTCGATCGAGGAAACGGCGCTCAAGACCAACCTGGAGGCCGCCGACGAAGTGGCCCGCCAGTTGCGCCTGCGCGATCTGGCCGGGCTGATCGTCATCGACTTCATCGACATGGAGGAGCGTCGTAACAACGCTGCTGTCGAGAAACGTCTGAAAGAAAAGCTGAAAACCGACCGTGCGCGGATTCAGGTGGGCCGCATTTCGGGCTTTGGTCTGATGGAGATGTCGCGTCAACGGCTTCGGCCTGGGATGCTGGAAAGCACGACCCAGCCTTGCCCGCATTGTCATGGCACCGGCCTGATCCGCTCGGATGACAGCCTTGCGCTGACCATCCTGCGCGCGTTGGAGGAGGAAGGCACGCGCAAGCGTTCCAAGGAGGTGCTGCTGAAAGCGCCGGTCGCGGTGATCAATTATCTGATCAACAACAAGCGCGAACATATCGCCTTGATCGAGGCGCGCTATGGTATGGCCGTGCGTATGGAGGCCGATCCGCATCTGGTCAGCCCCGATTACAGCATTGAGAAGTTCAAGACTGCAATCCGTCAAGTCCCTGAAAGTCTTGCGATCTCTGGCTCTGCTGCCTTCATGGGGGCACCTGCCGAGGATGAGGATGCGCTGATTGATGCCGCCTTGGCAGAGGAGGCAGCCGCTGCCGAACTGGCCGAGGAGGACGAGGGCGAAGCCGAAGCTGAAGGCGAAGCCGCGCAGGGCGGTGAGGCATCCGAGGGCAATGGCAGCAAGAAGAAGCGTCGCCGTCGTCCGCGTCGTCGTGGCGGCAAGGGCAAGGATGCTGCCGGAGATGAGGCTGGCGGCGATGAGGCTGGCGCGGAGGACAATGGGGCCGATGAGGCGGGTGTCGGCGAAGCCGAGACTGCGGACAGTGCAGCTATGGAAGCGGCAGTTGAACCTGCCAGCGCAGCGGCAGACGTAATCGAGGCCGCTCCTGTGGTCGAAGTCAGCGAGGGCACGGTCGAGACCGTGACCGAAACCCCGGCTGCCAAGCCTAAGTCAACCCGCAGCCGCAGTTCGCAGTCCAAATCCAAGGCCAAGGCTGCCGAAAAGTCGGCCGAAACCGGTGAAACTTCAGCGGCTGCACCTGTCGAAGCGCCTGCGCCCAAGCCAAAGGCGACGCGCAGCCGCAGCAGCAAGGCCAAAAAGGCGACCGAAGCAGAGGCGCTGCCGGTCGAGGCTCCTGTGGCTGAGGTTGCCGTGGTCGCAGCCGAAGCGCCTGTTGCTGAAGCGCCTGTTGCTGTTGCGCCGCCCGCCCCGGTTTCGGTGGAGGCGGATACGGCACCTGCCGTTGTGGATGCACCTGCCGCGCAGGAGGCTGAAGCTACCGAAGCCAAGCCCAAGCGCCGCGGCTGGTGGTCGGTCGGGCGCTGAGGCTTCAGGGCCTCATTCTGGACAGAGACCGAAAAGGCCGGGCACCTGCCCGGCCTTTTTCACTGCGCCTCGGGCCGATCTGGGCCACGTTCGATGAAATATGCGGTGCTTTGCCCGCCTGATTCTGCGCCCAGATAGCGGTGCCCGGCCTGCATGCAGAAATGGGGCAGGTCCACAGCGGCCATGCGATCCGTGGCGCGCACTCGCAGCACGGCACCAGGGGCCATGCCGATCAACCTTTTGCGTGCCCGCAACACTGGCAAAGGGCATAACAGCCCCTCGCAATCCAGATCGGCATCATACTGCATTGCTGTCTCCTGTGTTGCCTCGTGGTGATAGCCCTGCGGCTGCGCACAGGGAAGTGACAGAACGCACCGGTGACGGCGGCACCGTCCTGCGCTATCAGAGGCGAAAGGGGATCTCATGCTGGAATTCGACTTTTTCACCGCCGGGTTGTTGCCTTCGATGCTGGTCGCGGCCTTGGCGGGCGGCCTGTCCTTTCTCAGCCCCTGCGTGCTGCCGATCGTGCCGCCCTATCTGGCCTATATGAGTGGTCTCTCCATGGCCGAGATGCGTGCAGGGCAGGGACGGCTGCGGCTTTTGCTGCCCGCGCTGTTCTTTGTGCTGGGGCTTTCGACGGTCTTTTTGATCCTGGGCGCGGCAGCTTCGGCGCTTGGGGTTTTATTTCTGCAATATCAGCAAGTTCTGGCCAAGGCCTCGGGTGTGTTTGTCATCATTCTGGGCCTGCATTTTCTGGGCATCTTCCGCATTCCGCTGCTGGACCGCGAGGCACGGATCGAGGCAGGCGATCATGGCGGCAGCGCCTTCGGGGCTTACCTGCTGGGCCTCGCCTTTGCCTTCGGCTGGACCCCCTGTATCGGCCCACAGTTGGGGGCCATCCTCAGCCTGGCCGCGGGGGAGGGCAATGTGACGCGCGGCACGATCCTGCTGGCTGTCTATGCCCTTGGCCTTGGCCTCCCCTTCCTGCTGGCTGCGCTGTTCATCGAACGCGCCATGGGGCTGATGGCGCGGTTGAAGCGTCATATGCGATTGATCGAGCGGTTGATGGGCGGGCTTCTGATTGCCGTCGGATTGGCACTGGTGACCGGCGCATTGTCGGATTTTTCGTTCTTTCTGCTCGATACCTTCCCCTGGCTGGCGTCTTTCGGCTGACAGGGCACGGAACTTTACCCTATTTTAGCCCGATTGGGGCGATAGTCTTGTAACGAGTGTGACAGGAGAAACGATGCGCGACATGGCGGCAGAGGGGGGGCGCGTATCCCGACGGCGGGTGTTCTACATCCCCGGCTATGACCCGATTCATCCGCGCCGCTATCGTGAGCTCTACCGGAAAGAGGGGGCAGCACAGGCGAGTTTGTCCGGCTATACGCTTGATCTCAAAGCGAAACGCGTGCCGGGCCCCTATGGTTGGCATGTCAGCGCCCAGATCGAAGATGCCAGGGTGGAAACAGATATCGAGGTTCTGGTCTGGTCTGACATCGTGCGCGATTCGATGGGGGCGACCATTCTGGCCACCTATCTGCAACTCTTGCGCACAGCCTGGGCTTATATTTCCACCGGGGCCTTGTTTCGCCTGATGCGGCTGCGCAAGGGGCCGATCATCGCGGCGCTTTATCCGATATTTGCGCTGCTGCTGCAATTGGTGCTGGCGGTGCTTGCCGGGCTGCTGCTCAGCCGCAGCATTGGCTGGGCTTGGGAAGGGCCTTGGGGGCGGGCTACGGGCATTTTCGTGGGCGTCGCGGTCGCGGTGATGATTTTGCGATGGTTCAAGCGCAAGGATGGCAAGTTCTTCGCCTATTACCTGATGCACGACTATGCCTATTCCGCGCAGGCGCTTGGGGCCAACCCGCCCGAGCTTGAGGCCCGGATGGCCGCCTTTCGCATGGAGGTGGAGGCGGCGTTGAAGGGGCCATATGACGAGGTTCTGGTCGTGGGGCATTCTTCTGGCGCGCATCTGGCGGTGTCGATCCTGGCCGATCTCTTGCGCGCGGGCCAGCCCACAGAGCCCGCGCTGTCGCTTCTGACATTGGGTCAGGTGGTGCCGATGGTCAGCTATTTGCCCGAGGCCCGGCGCTTGCGTGCCGATCTGGCTTATCTGTCAGTGCAAGAGGGGATCACTTGGGTCGATGTCACGGCACCTGGGGATGGCTGCGCCTTTGCCCTGTGCGATCCTGTCGCGGTGAGTGGCGTCGCACCGCAGGGGCAGCGCTGGCCGCTGATCTATTCGGCGGCTTTCAGCAAAACCCTGAAACCGGAAACCTGGGAAAGCCTGCGGCGGCGCTATTTCCGCCTGCATTTTCAGTATCTTTGTGCCTTCGACAACCTGCCGGGAGGGGTGTCGGATTATGACTATTTCCGCATTACGGCAGGACCGTTGACCTTGGGCCAACGCTTTGCCAGCCGACCTTCGTCGAAAAGCCGCATTGACCGCGCCGCGAACCGCTATACCACTGTGGCATGACCCCGCCCAAACCCATTCCCCGGCCTGACAAGGTTTCGCTCTGGCGCTATTTCCGGCTGTTTCGCCGCGACATCCTCTCGGCCCAACCGGCACGGCTTTATCGGGCCTGGATGGCAGAATTCCGTACGCCCTTCTTCCGCAGCTATATGTGCAACGATCCGGCACTGGTGGATCTGGTGCTGAAACAGCGCCCGGCGGACTTTCCGAAATCCACCCGGATTGCCGAAGGGCTGCGGCCTTTGCTGGGGCAATCGGTCTTTGTGACCAATGGCGCGCAATGGGAGCGCCAGCGGCGAATCATAGACCCGGCTTTCGAGGGCGGGCGGCTGCGGGACACTTTCCCGGCGATCTGGGCTGCGGGCATGGCGATGGTGGCCCGGTTGGCCTCAAAGGCTGACGGCCAAGCGGTGGAAATGGAGTTTGAAACCAGTCATGCAGCGGCGGATGTGATCTTTCGCACCTTGTTTTCGATCCCGATCGAGAATGAGCTGGCGGGGGCGGTTTTTCACGAATTTCGCGCCCATCAGCAGGCGCAGCCGGTGGTCAATCTGGGCGCGCTGCTGCCGTTGCCACGCTGGTTTCCGCGGTTTCACAGCCGCGCCACGCGTCAGACCGCGGCGCGCATTCGTCGTCTGATCACCGATCTGACCGCTGCGCGGGCGACGGCCATTGCTGCGGGCGCAGCTCCCGATGATCTGGCGACCAAGATCATGACGCTGCCAGACCCGGAAACCGGCCAACGCTTCAATACGGCTGAAATGGTTGACCAGGTGGCGATCTTCTTTCTGGCTGGGCATGAGACTTCAGCCTCGGCACTGGCCTGGGCGCTGTATCTGCTGGCCACGCACCCCGAATGGCAGGAGCGTCTGGCGCAGGAAGCACAGGCAGAGCTGACCCATGAGCAGGATTTCGGTCAGCTTGGCCGCCTGAAAATTGCCCGCGCGGTATTTCGTGAGGCGTTGCGACTATATCCGCCTGTGCCAATGATGGTGCGTGAGACACGATGCCCGGTGCAATTGCGGGATCGCGAGGCCCCGGCAAGGGCACAGGTGGTGTTAAGCCCCTGGCATCTGCACCGCCATGAACGCATCTGGGATGACCCCGACAGCTTTGATCCGGCGCGCTTTGACGCGGAGAATGGCAAACAGGGATTGCGCAGCGCCTATATTCCATTCTCGGCTGGCCCAAGGGTCTGCCCGGGTGCAGGTTTTGCCATGGTGGAAGGCCCACTGTTGCTGGCACAGCTTTTGCGCGACTATCGCGTGACGGCTCTGCCTGACCGCATCCCCGAACCTGTCGCCTATCTGACGGTGCGGGCCAAGAATGGCATCTGGCTGCGGTTGGAGCCACGACGCCTGTGACGGGGAGAAGTGCAGGTTTCTGTTGCCAGGTACCTGCGAACCCCGCCTTACGCGGCTAAGCGCAAGGGCTTAAGTTTCGGTTACCCGAGCTGCTTACGCAGCCAGAGCGACCGGAGCACGGTTGTCGTTGGCAACTGTACTTTTGGACCGATAACGGTGGTACCTCACCGAGCGAAAGCTGGCCTCTTTAGACGTTCGTCGATCCTGTTTCGGCCCCCTCCGCCCCCAACGAGGGAGTATTGGTGGAGCCGCCGGGTACCGCCCCCGGGTCCGATCCGCTTATTACAGGTGCGTTTATCGCCATAGTCCGGGCGAACCCGAACGGCTCAGATATAGGCGCGATGGGGGCGGGGTGCAAGGCAGCGCAAAAGCAAAAGGCCCGGACAGGGCCGGGCCTTTCGTCAGGTTCTGGGCCGGCAGGGATCAGAAGCCTGCCTTGATCGCCTCGAATTCCTCGATCATCTTGGTGCGGAAATCGGTCGGCACCGGGGTCTGGGCAAAGAGCGTGGTGGTCACCGGGTCGATATAGGCGGCCTTCTGGGCATCCTCGGGAACCGATTTCATGGCCACGTCATTCGACAGCGCGTAGCCCAAACCCTCCATCAGCGCGACGGCCGAGGTCGGGGCCAGCAGCGCATTGATGAAGTCATAGGCCTTGTCTTCCTTGCCAGGGCCGTTCTTCAGGTTGACATAGCCACAGAACCAGGTGGCGGCCCCCTCTGCCGGGCTGCGGTTGAAGCCGACCGGGAAATTCTCGCCCTTCAGCGTCGCCACGCCATCATTCCACGACCAGGCGACCAAGACCTCGCCCGTCGCCATCAGCTGCGCCATCTCCGCCGGGTCCGACCAATAGGCGCGCACATTCGGATGCACAGCGCGCAGCCAGTCGGCGGCGGCCTGGAATTGCTCATCGGTCACATTGTCCCAGGATGTGACACCCGTGGCAAGGAAAGCCAGCGACCACACGTCATCGGTCGAATCGGGCAGAGAGATGCGGCCTGCATATTTCGGGTCTTCAAACACCTTCAGGCTGGCCACATCGGCTTCGGGCACGTCCTTGGTGTTATAGGCGATGGCGGTATAGGCGTAGTCGGTCGGGATGAACCAGACGCCCGCATCATCCTTGAATATCTCGCTGGCCAGCATCCGCGGTGCGATATTGCCGAATTCCGGGATTTTCGAGGTATCCCAGGGTTCGATCAGGTCTGCCTCGCGATAGCGGCCGACATGGGCGGCGCAGGGGTGCGCGACATCGGTCTTGAAGCCGGAAGAAACTTTCTGGAAGGCCTCATCGTCATCGGCAAAGAACGAATAGGTCGGCTTGGCACCATGCTTGGCGACGTAATCGGTCAGCAATCCGTCGATCTCCCAGCCGGCCCAGTCCAGCACCGTCAACTCGCCGTCAGCGGCATAGGCGGGAAGGGCAAGGGCAAGGGCTGCACCGGACAGAAGGGTCATGCGAATGGTCATGGAGGCTCCTCGGTTGGTGGTGGGGCGCTTGTCTCGCGTGTCTCGCGCCCGCAGATAGCAAGACGCTAAGCGAGGGGGGCGGGCCGCTCAAGCCAAATCTGGGTGATCCAGCGGCAGCATGGCACGATTTCGCGCATTTGATCAAAAATGAAGCGCGACCCTCCTGTCAGCTTGCGGCCTGCACGGGCCTCGGGCAGGATTGCGGCGCAACAGGAGGTGCAAAGATGCCGCAAGATCAGGCGGGCCGGATGGCTCTCGATATGGATTTCGTTCGCAGCCAGTTTCCGGCTTTTGCCGCCAAGCCGCTGCAAGGGCAGGCTTTCTTTGAAAATGCGGGTGGCTCTTATACCTGCCGTCAGGTGATTGACCGGCTGACGCGCTTTTACACCGAGCGCAAGGTGCAGCCCTATGCGCCCTATGAGGCCAGCATCCTGGGCGGGGCCGAGATGGACGAGGCGCGGGAACGTTTGGCCGCCATGATGGGCGTGGCCACGGAGGAGCTGTCTTTTGGCCCGTCCACCAGTGCCAATACCTTTGTGCTGGCCAATGCGGTGCGCCTGTGGCTGCGGGGCCGGGATGCGGCGATCGTGGTGACCAATCAGGATCACGAGGCCAATTCCGGCGTCTGGCGGCGTCTGGCCGATGAGGGGGTAGAGGTGCGCGAATGGCGCATCGACCCGGAGACGGGGCATCTGGACCCTGCGGGGCTGAAAGCGCTTCTGGCTGATGGCAAGGTGCGGTTGGTCTGTTTTCCGCATTGCTCCAACGTGGTGGCCGCAATCAACCCGGTGGCCGAGATCTGCGCCATGGCGCGGGCGGCAGGGGCTTTCACTTGCGTCGATGGCGTCAGCTATGCGCCGCATGGCTTTCCGGATATTCCGGCGCTCGGGGCAGATGTCTATCTGTTCTCGGCCTATAAAACCTATGGGCCACATCAGGGCATCATGGTGTTGCGGCGCGAGATCGGGGCGGCGTTGCCAGATCG
>CALKAA010000255.1 GCA_937983495.1 uncultured Gemmobacter sp.
ACCGTGCCGAGGCCGAGGAGGCGGCGGCTACGGTGGTGAACGGCCACGCGCCCGGTGCCATGGCGGTTGCCTGCGCCGATCTGGGCGTGCCTTTGGTCCAGATCTCCACCGATTATGTGTTTGACGGGGCGGGCAGCCTGCCCTTTCGCCCCAGCGACCCAACCGCCCCTCTGGGAGCCTATGGCCGCAGCAAGCTGGCGGGCGAAGAGGCGGTGCGGGCCAGCGGTGCCCGTCATGTGATCCTGCGCACCTCCTGGGTGTTTTCGGCGCATGGCGCGAATTTCGTGAAAACCATGCTGCGGCTGGGGGCCGACCGCCCGGCCCTGCGCGTGGTGGCCGATCAGATCGGCGGGCCCACCCCGGCGGATGCGATTGCGGCGGCCTGCCTGACACTGGCTTCGGCCCTGCGCGACGGGGCCAAGGGCGGCACCCATCATTTCGCGGGCACGCCCGACACCAGTTGGGCCGGCTTTGCCCGGGCGATCTTTGATCAGGCGGGGCTGGCCGTCGCGGTGGAAGACATCCCGAGTGCGGCCTACCCCACCCCGGCGCAACGGCCGCTGAATTCGCGCCTTGATTGCGCCGCTTTGACAACCGAATTTGGCATTACACAACCGGATTGGCAGGCCGCTCTGGCCCGCGTGATTGCCGAGTTGAAAGGAGCCTGAGATGCAGCGCAAGGGGATCATTCTGGCCGGAGGCTCCGGCACGCGGCTTTACCCGATCACCATCGGTGTCTCGAAGCAATTGATGCCGATCTATGACAAACCGATGATCTATTACCCGCTCTCGGTGCTGATGCTGACCGGCATTCGCGAGATTGCGATCATCACCACCCCCGACGATCAGGCGCAATTCCAGCGCCTGCTGGGCGATGGCAGCCAATGGGGCCTGAGCTTCACCTGGATCGTGCAGCCCTCGCCCGATGGGCTGGCGCAGGCCTATCTGCTGGCAGAAGATTTTCTGGCGGGTGCGCCCTCGGCCATGGTGCTGGGCGACAATATCTTTTTCGGCCATGGCTTGCCCGAGGTGCTGGCTGCTGCTGATGCCCGCAGCACGGGCGGCACGGTGTTCGGCTATCATGTCAGCGACCCCGAGCGCTATGGCGTGGTGGGTTTTGATGCGGATGGCAAGGTCAGCCATATCATCGAAAAGCCCGAGGTGCCGCCGTCGAACTATGCGGTGACGGGCCTGTATTTCCTTGATGGCACCGCGCCAGAGCGGGCACGGGGCGTGGCCCCCTCGCCGCGGGGCGAGCTGGAGATCGTCACCCTGCTGGAAACCTATCTGGCGGAGGGCGCGCTGTCGGTGGAAACCATGGGGCGCGGTTTTGCCTGGCTGGACACCGGCACGCATGGCTCGCTGCTGGATGCCGGGAACTTCGTGCGGACGCTGGCCCTGCGACAGGGGATGCAATCGGGCTGCCCCGAGGAGATTGCCTATAATGCCGGTTGGATCAGCCGCGCGCAGTTGATCGAGCAGGCCAAACGCCTGGGCAAAAGCGATTACGGCAAGTATCTGGCGCGGCTGGCGGGCGAAGCCCGCCCCTGATCGGCAGCGGGAGGCGCCGTGCCCCGCCAGCTTTGACTGTTGTCGTGTTGGCGACAAGGCTCTAAACTCTTGAGGATTGCGGGGGCAGCCTGCAACTCGGGGCGCTTGTGCAAGCGCACAACATCAAGGGCAAGGGGCGCTGCCGTCAGGCAGCGAAGCGGGCAGACCAAATGAAAATTGCGATGATCGGGACGGGCTATGTCGGGCTGGTCTCGGGGGTGTGTTTCTCGGATTTCGGGCATGAGGTTGTCTGCGTCGACAAAGACCCCGCCAAGGTCGAAAAGCTGCGCGCCGGCGAGGTGCCGATCTATGAGCCGGGCCTCGATGCCCTGATGGCCAAGAATGTGGCAGCGGGTCGGCTGTCCTTCACGCTGGATCTGGCCGAGGCGGTCAAGGGCGCCGAGGCGGTGTTCATCGCGGTGGGCACCCCCACGCGGCGCGGCGACGGCCATGCCGATCTGCGCTATGTCATGGCGGCGGCAGAGGAAATCGGCGCGGCGCTGGAGGATTACGCGGTCATCGTGACCAAAAGCACCGTGCCCGTGGGCACCAATCGCAAAGTGGCCGAGGCGGTGGCGAAAACGGCAGGCGGCAAGGCCTTTGACGTGGCCTCGAACCCCGAATTCCTGCGCGAGGGCGCGGCGATCGACGATTTCATGCGCCCCGACCGGGTGGTGATCGGGGTGGAGAGCGAGCGCGCGCAAAAGGTGATGGCCGATCTCTATCGCCCGCTGTCTTTGCGTGATTTCCCGGTGGTTTACACCAATCTGGAATCGGCCGAGATGATCAAATACGCGGCCAATGCCTTCCTCGCCACCAAGATCACCTTCATCAACGAAATCGCCGCGCTGTGCGAGCGCGTGGGTGCGGATGTGAAGGCGGTGAGCAAGGGCATCGGCATGGATGGCCGGATCGGGCCAAAGTTCCTCCATGCAGGCCCCGGCTATGGCGGAAGTTGCTTCCCCAAGGATACCAAGGCTTTGGCGCGCATCGGGCAAGAACATGCCGTGCCGATGCAGATCACCGAAACCGTGATCCGGGTGAATGAGGAGATCAAGCACCGCATGATCACCAAGATCGAGGATCAGTTGGAGGGGGTTTTGCGCGACAAGACCATCGCGGTCTTTGGCGTGACCTTCAAACCCGATACCGATGACATGCGCGACGCCCCCGCCCTGACCATCGTGCCCGCGCTGGTGGGCGCAGGGGCCAAGGTGCGTGTGGTGGACCCGCAGGGCCAGCACGAAGGCGAGGCGCTGCTGCCCGGTGTCAAATGGGTGGAAAGCCCCTATGGCGCGGCGCAAGGGGCCGATCTGGTGGTGATCCTCACCGAGTGGAACGAGTTCCGCGCGCTGGATCTGGGCAAGCTGGCGCGCAAGATGGCGCATCCGCGCATGGCCGACCTGCGCAACATCTATGCCCGCGACGAAGTGCTGGCCGCGGGCTTTGCAAGCTATGAGGGCGTCGGGCGCTGAAACCGGCCCCGAAGCTGCCCCCACTGGCGGGGCAGCCCTTCCGCGCCAGGGCTGCCTGCGGCCCCAGCCGGCGCGATTTAACATCATTTGAGACCTTGCGCCGGAGCAGCCCCCTCCCCTCACCGGAAGCCTTCGGGACGGGCGCGGGGCAAACGACCCAGACCGATCAGACAATGGATCGAAATGGCAAGCAGAGCCTGCCTCATCGAAAACGGCTAAAACTTGTGGAAGTTTTAAGTGGTGCCCGGAGACGGATTTGAACCGCCGACACGCGGATTTTCAATCCGCTGCTCTACCAACTGAGCTATCCGGGCACTGTCAGCCTGTGGCTGCTTGGTGAGGCGGGTATTAAGCGAGGGCGCGGGGGCTGTCCAGAGGCAAAAGGCGAAAAAATCAATGCCGGGGCGGATTTTCGTCTTCGACCCGCGCCGGGTCGTCTTCCTCTTGCGCCGCGCCCGGAATGACATAGCCACCCTTCAGCCAGCGGCCAAGGTCGATGTCGGCGCAGCGGCGCGAGCAGAAGGGACGGTATTTCGCATCCGCCGCTTTTTGGCAGATCGGACAGCTCATGCCCGGCCTGCCGTCAGCTCGGCCAGCGCCGCGCGGTCGCGTTTGCGCACCAGTTCATACAGGCCAAGCGTCGTCCAGCCGGCAAGGCTCGTTTCAGCCGACTCGCCCTTGAAAGCGGCGCGCAGCACCTGATCCAGCGTGGCGCGGTCTTTCTTGGGCATGGGCGCGAAATCGACCACGACCTGCCCGCCAAGGCCGCGCAGGCGCAACTGGCGCGGCAGGTCGCGGGCCAGCGCGATATTGGCCTTGAGGCTGGCGGCGGGCGAGGTGTCGGGGCCGGTGTTCACATCCACCGCGATCAGGGCGCGGGTGGGTTCGATCAGCGCATGGGCACCGCCGGGCAAAGCGACCTGAGGGGCGAGCAGCGCATCCAGCATCTCCTCCACGCCGTGATCGGCGAAGGCCCCCTGCACGATTTCATCCGGGACCGGATCGGCCCATTCGCGCCAGGCGGTTTCATGCGCCGAAGGCCCATCGACCAGCAGTTCCGGCGCGCCATCGGCATCGTTCAGCACGGCCACCGCAAGGTCGCGCATTTCCAGAATATCCTCGGCCACCTCGGCCTCATCCGCGCCTTCGCAAGCCGAGCGCAGGATCAGCCCGAGGTCACGCGGTGCGCCCTCCATCCCGGCCTGGGCAAGCGCTTCCAGATCGGCGCGGGTGTCCTCGTCGCGGATGCGACGGCTGATGTTCAGCCCCGGCGCGCCGGGGGTGATGATGGCGTAGCGGCTTTTGAACAAAAGCCGCGTGGTCATGGGCAGCGCCTTGCCCGGCTCTGCGGTGCCGCTGACCTGCACAAGGATGGATTGGCCGGGCGCGAGGCCCGAGACCTGCCGCAAAAAGCCCGAGCGGCCTTCGGGCAGGCGCACGAACACGCCGCCCTGCCCTTTCACCAGCCGGTCCACCGTGCCGCGATAGATGGCACCGGGCAAAGCGCTGTCATCGGCGGGGTCGATCGCAAGGTCTTGCAGCACCCCATCCACCACGAGGGCGGCGGCCTGCCGTTCGCCCCAGGTGTCCAGCACGATCACGCGGCCCTTCATGGCTCAGCTCCGATAAACAGGGTAGCCCGCAGCCGCCAGAAGCGCTGCGGTTTCGGCGACGGGAAGGCCCACGACGCCGGTGAAAGAGCCCGAAATCCACGGGATGAACGCGCCCGCGAGGCCCTGAATGGCATAGGCACCCGCCTTGCCCTCCCATTCGCCGCTGGCGAGATAGGTGTTCAGTTCAAGGTCCGAAAGGCGCTTCATCTTCACATCGGTCACCACCTCGCGGCACCACAGGCGCGCGCCGCGACGCACCGCGACGGCGGTGATGACCTGGTGGCGACGACCGCCGAGCAGGGTGAGGAAAGCTGCCGCCTCGCCCGCATCGCGGGGCTTGCCGAGGATGCGGCGGCCAAGTGCCACGGTCGTATCGGCACAAAGCACCACGTCATCCTCGCCCGCCGTTACGGCCATGGCCTTTTCCCGCGCCAGACGCGCGCAATAGGGCCGCGGCAGTTCACGCGGGGCCGGGTCTTCGTTGATGTCGGGGGGCAGGATGGCGTCGGGCCTGATACCAAGCTGCGCCAGAAGATCCTTCCGGCGCGGGCTGGCGGAGCCGAGGATCAGCTTCACTTGAAGCGATAGTTGATGCGGCCTTTCGACAGGTCGTAGGGGGTCATTTCCACCTGCACCTTGTCGCCGGCCAGAACGCGGATGCGGTTCTTGCGCATCTTGCCTG
>CALKAA010000256.1 GCA_937983495.1 uncultured Gemmobacter sp.
CAGCCAGACCTTGCGCGCCTGCCGAATGATCGCTTTCGACACCCGCACCTCGTTCATGTCGTAATCCAGCAGATCGCCATCCGGGTCGATGGCCGAAATGCCGATGATCGCCACATCCACCTTGAATTGCTGCATGAAGCTGGAGGCCAGATCGCCCACCAGCCCGCCATCCGACCGCCGCAGCGCGCCGCCCGCCAGCAGGATCTCGCACGAGGGGTTGGCCACCAGAATATTGGCCACATTCATGTTATTGGTCACCACCGTGATCTGGCGATGCTGCAACAACTCGCGCGCGACAGCCTCGGTGGTGGTGCCGATGTTCAGGATCATCGAGCTGTTATCGGCAATCGCCTGCGCGCAGGCCCGCCCGATCGCGGCCTTGCCGCCATCATTGAGGCCCCGCCGCTCCTCATAGCCGATATTGCTGACGCCCGAGCGCAGCACCGCCCCGCCATGCACCCGGTCCAGATGCCCCGCCTCAGCCAGATCGGTCAGATCGCGGCGGATGGTTTGCAGCGTCACGCCAAAGCGTTCCGCCAAAGCCTCCACCACCACGCGCCCCTCGCTGCGGGCCAAAGCGAGGATCTCTGTCTGACGGAAACTCAGGGCCAATCCGGCCTCCTGTTCTTGGTCGCTACCGATAGCCCTGCCTGCCACAATGGCAGGCCAAAGTCACGCCTCTGCACCGGCGGCCCCTCCTCACATGGCATCGGCAAAGACATCATCCAGAATGGCTGTCAACGCAGCCACATCCGTCTCGGTAAAGGCGGCGGGCGTATCGCTGTCGAGGTCCAGCACCCCCAGCAGCACACCCGCTCTGTTACGCACCGGAATCACCAGCTCTGATCGCGTGGAGGAGGAACAGGCGATATGCCCAGGAAAGGCGTCGACATCCGGCACAAGCTGCACCTGCCCCGTGCGCGCCGCTGCCCCACAAACCCCGCGCGAAAACGGGATGACCAAACAACCATGGCCGCCCTGATAGGGGCCGATCTTCAGCAATTCCGGCCCCGTTACACGGTAAAATCCCGTCCAATCCGACAAGGGATGGCCTTGATGCAATTCGCAAACCACAGTGGCCATCAATGCGACAGCATCCGTCTCGCCATGGCACAGGGCGCGGATACGGGCGGCCAGATCGGCATAATCGGGTGACATCATCTCTCCTGCAAACTTGCGCAGTTTTTCTGCGGCTGGTTACCGATTGCTAACACTCGACAGCTAGGCTGCCCACAAGGATCGCTGCCCATCAGACCACTGTAGGAGCCATGATATGCAACTTTCGGCACGCGAATCAGCAGGATTGCTGCTGGTCGAGGTGATGGAGGAACGGATTGACGCTGCCGGTGCCATCCAGTTCAAGGATTCAATGCGCGAACTGACTGCCCAAGGCAATGGGCGGGTCATGCTTGACATGTCGCGCGTGGCCTTTCTCGACAGTTCCGGCTTGGGGGCGGTGGTGGCCGTGATGAAACTGCTTGGCCCCGACCGGCGGCTGGAACTGGCGGGCCTGACGCCCACGGTCGAAAAGGTGTTTCGTCTGACGCGCATGGATTCTGTCTTTGTGATCCACCCGACTGTCCCTGACGATATGCGGCATGCGGGCTGAGCGCACAGAGTTCACCGGGGAGGCATTGATGGCCGAGATCCGCCGAGACATCCACCTCGTGATTGCCAGTGAGCAGATGGCTGTCAGGCAGGCTCTGGCGCAGTTGCTTGCGGATCCAGGGCTGCGTCATTTGCGATGCGACCTGCGCGGCCGCATTGAAATCGTTCTGGCAGAAGTTCTGAACAACATTGTCGAACATGCCTATGCGGAACAGCGGGGCAACATCACGATTGACGTTTCCATTGGCCCCAACGGGATCGGGTGCTGCATACTCGACGGCGGGGCAGCGATGCCTGGCCTGGCCCTTCCAGAAGGCAAACTTGCCCCACATGATCCACAGGATCTGCCCGAGGGGGGATTCGGCTGGTTCCTGATCCGCACCTTGACCGAGGATCTGAGCTATCGCCGGCAGGGCAACATGAACGAGCTGCGCTTTCGCATGCCGGAAACAATATGCTCCTGAGGGTGGGATTGTGGGCGCTATTCCTGCAATGCCGTAAAAACACCTCAATTCGTTCGAATTGCCGCCGTATCGACAAAGCATGCTCAAGGGGTAGCTGCATAAGGCTTCCCTCGGCGCCGCGAGCAATGCCCCCACCCAGATCGTGGCGCCGAGGCTCTTTCCCTGCAATCAAACCCGCCATACTGTCGGTTTGAACGAGGGAGAAACCATGCGCGACTTCCAGCTTCCGGGCCGCTCGGCCGTATTTGCCGGTAACGGTCTTTGTGCAACCTCACATCCGCTGGCTGCCAAGATTGCCATCGACATCCTGCAATCTGGCGGCACGGCCGTGGATGCCGCGATTGCCGGTGCCGTTCTGCTTGGGATCTGTGAACCCCAGATGACCGGGATCGGCGGCGATTGCTTTGCGCTGCTGAAAACCGCGGAGTCAGATCGGGTGATCGGACTGAACGGCTCGGGCCGGGCACCTGCCGGGCTCTGCGCCGACGCGTTGCGCAACGCGGGGCTGGAGAAGATGCCCCTTTACGGGATCCGGACCGTCACCATGCCCGGCGCAGTTGATGCATTTTGCACCTTGCACGCAGCACATGGGCGACTGCCCATGGATCAGGTGCTCGCGCCAGCCATCCATTATGCCGAAGCGGGGGTTCCGGTCGCCCCCCGCGTCGCCGCCGATTGGGCCGAGGATGCCGCGGTGCTGCAAGGCGATGCACGGCGGCACTATCTGCTGAACGGTGCCGCGCCGCGCATTGGGCAGATGTTCCGCGCCACCGGTCAGGCCGAAGTGCTGCGTCGGATTGCCCGCGAGGGTCGGGCCGGTTTTTACGAGGGCGAGGTGGCTGATGACATGATCAGCTCGCTGCGCGCCCTTGGGGGCCTGCATGATCTTGCGGATCTTGCTGCGGTGAAGGCCGAATGGACGGATCCGATTTCGGCCCCCTATCAAGGGGTGGAGTTGATCGAGCACCCACCAAACGGACAGGGGGCGACCGCGCTTTTGATGCTGAATATTCTCAAGCATTTCGACCTTGCGATCCTCGACCCTTTCGGGGCCAGCCGCGCCCATCTGGAAGCCGAGGCGGCCAAGCTCGCCTATGACGCCCGCAACCGATTCATCGCTGATCCGACGGCGCGGCTGGATCATATGCTCGCCCCCGAGACCGCCGCGCGGCTGGCGGCGCTGATTGACCCGAAACGTGTCCTGCCCGATCCGGCACCGCTGACAGAAAGCGTACACAAGGATACCGTTTACATCACCGTCGTCGACCGCGACCGCATGGCCGTTTCCTTGATCTATTCGATTTTCTGGGGATTTGGCTCTGGGCTCGCCTCCCGGAAATTCGGCATCAACTTCCAAAACCGCGGAGCCGGCTTTTCTCTCATCCCAGGGCATCCGAACGAAGCCGCAGGTGGCAAGCGCCCGATGCACACCATCATCCCCGGCATGTTGGCCGAGGGCGGTCGTATCAGCATCCCGTTCGGCGTGATGGGAGGGGCCTATCAACCTTGTGGTCATGCGCGTTTTGTCAGCAATCTGACCGATTACGGCATGGACCTTCAAACCGCGATTGATGCCCCCCGCGCGTTCTGTGGGCCAGAGGGCTTCAAGGTCGAGCGGGGCTATCCTGCTGATACAATTGGACAACTGGTGGACCTTGGCCACCCGGCCCGCCTCAGTGACGAACCCCTTGGCGGTGCCCAAGCCATTCGCATTCGCGCTGATGGCGTGCTTGAGGGGGCATCGGACCCGCGCAAGGATGGTTGCGCACTTGGCTATTGAGGCGCGTTCAGTTCAACTGAAACTGCAACGGGTAAATGCCATCCTCAAAGTCACCGAAGAGATCGCCCAAATCGGGGTGATCAACAGGCTCGCCAGTATCGTCCGGCACAAGATTCTGCTCGGAAACATAAGCAACGTAGTAGCTTTGGTCGTTTTCAGCCAACAGATGATAGAAAGGCTGATCCCGGTTCGGACGGCTGTCTTCCGGGATGGCGGCATACCATTCCTCGGTATTCGAGAACATGGCATCCACATCAAACACAACCCCGCGAAAGGGGTGTTTACGGTGCCGAAGCACCTGCCCGAGATGGTATTTGGCTTGCGTTTTCAGCATCTGATCGTCCCCCAAGCATTCAGTAACGCTTTCCATGCTTGCCGTCCATCGGCGCAGGGATGATTCGGGGGAAACAGTCTGGTGACTTGATTCGACAAATTCGGCAGCACCTCGCGCAAATCTGATGCGCCAGCCATTCCCCCGGATCGGGAATTGGCCTATCCTGTGCCGCAATAACAAGACACGCGAGGGGCAAATGAGCAGGTTTCTCCGTGCGTCGATCCTACTTCTGTTGCTGGCCTCCTGTGGGGGCGGCGGCAAGTTTTCGGCGCCCCGCAATCTGGACGACGCTTGCGCGCTTCTGCGCGAGCGGCCTGAATATTATCGAGCCATGAAGGCGACCGAGCGCCGCTGGGGGATCCCCGTGCATGTCCAGATGGCAACGATCCATCAGGAAAGCAAATTCATCGGCAATGCCAAAACGCCCCACCGTTTTGTACTGGGTATCATTCCGATGGGACGGCAAAGCACGGCCTATGGCTATAGCCAGGCGCTGGATGGCACCTGGGAGGAATACCAGAGAGAAACCGGCAGGCGTAGCGCACGTCGGGACCGGATCGAGGATGCGACCGATTTCATGGGGTGGTATATGGACGGCACAGAAAAGGGCCTTGGCGTGTCAAAATATGACGCGCGCAGCCAGTATCTTGCCTATCATGAGGGTCGCACCGGCTTTGCCAAGGGCAGCTATAATGCGAAAGCCTGGCTGTTGGATGTCGCTGACCGTGTGGGTAGCCGGTCCGAGACCTATCGCAGCCAGTTGAATGCCTGCGGCAGGTAAGGCCGCAGGAGAACGCGTTTATTTGCGTCGGGCAATTTCGGCCTCGATGGTGAAGGTTGAGGGCTTGTACTCCTTGCCCTTCACCATGTCGCCCAGAATGACCGTGGTCTGGTTGCCGGAATCATCCCGGATCACCCATTGCCGCAGTTCGACCGGGCTGTTGGTGAATACCAGTTCGATCGAGCCATATTCCGGATGCTCCGGGTCTTGCGCCCTGACCACCGTTTTGTTGCCATCCTGTTTGTGCCCGACCACCATCTTGGCGCGACCAAGGTCTATATTGGCCCCAAGGATCAGGTTCAGCGGCGTGCGCTTCAGGGGGTATTGTTCGGGCGGCTGGTTCGATTTGCCGTCAAATACCGCCACTTGCCCGGCCGAGGCCAGCACGAGGTTGCGATCGGGTGGCGCATATTCAAACCGCACCCTGTTGGGGCGATGAATGAAGATACGCCCGGTGCTGATCGACCCATCGCCGTTGATCTGGGTGAATTCCGCCTCGGCGGTTTTCAACGCGTTCAGATATTTGGAGATCGCGGCAAGCGAGATCTTCTCGGCCTGCGCGGGAAGGGCGAAGGCCAGGACTGCGAGCGGGGCAAGAAGCGCGGTGCGACGGTTCATACGATCAATATAAGCGAGCTGCACGCAACCTGCACCCCCGTTTCAGCAAAACGTGAGCATCCCCCCAGCCTGCCACTTGTGAGCGCAAACAAGCTGCGGCACAGTCTGCGCAGATTGCCTCAGAACAGACCGCTGCTGCGAAGGGATTGCGATGCCCCATGCTCATCTTGGCCCTGCCGATGCCGCAGGTTTTTGGCTGGACCATCCGGCGCATCGCGCCTTCCTAAAGGCCGAGGCCGCGCGGCAGTTTGCATTTTTTGCCGCCAGTCCAAGGCGTTACCCAGATTTCGCGCCGGGATTTCATGTATTGGGCCATGACGGTGCCCCCCTGCCAGCCCCATTGCAAGAGCTGCACACGACGACGCGACTGGTGCATTCTTATGCGCTTGGCGTGGCCTCGGGCATCCCGGGCGCGGGGGAAATTGTCGATCTGGGGATGGATTATCTGTGGTCGCATCATCGGGATGCCAGCCACGGGGGCTATGTCTGGGGTGTGGCGGGCGATGCGGTGGCGGATGGGCGCAAACTGGCCTATGGCCATGTGTTCGTCTTGCTGGCGGCCGCTTCGGCCAAGATGGCGGGCCATCCTGATGCCGACCGTTTGATGGCCGATGTGGCACAGGTTCTGGAAACCCGGTTCTGGGAAGAAGGCCCCGGCCTCTTCGCCGATGAGTTCAACCGCGACTGGACACCGTTTTCCGAATATCGCGGCATGAATGCCAATATGCACGCCACTGAGGCGCTGCTGACCGCCTATGAAGCGACGGGCGAGGCCCTGTATCTGACACGGGCCGGGCGGATTTTGCGGTTCTTTCTGGGCCAGATGGCACCGGCCCATGATTGGCGGATTCCGGAACATTACCACGCAGACTGGACGGTCGACGCGACTTATGCCGGTAATCCGATGTTCCGCCCCGCCGGCACTACGCCAGGACATTCGTTTGAATTCGGGCGTTTGGCCTTGCAGTGGTGGGACCTGGCAGGGCGGCCTGCGGATGGCACCCCAACCCGCGCCCGTGCGTTGATCGAAGAAGCATTGAAGGCATGGCTGCCGGAAGGCGGCTTTGCCTATACTCTGAAATTCGACGGCTCGGTCGATGTGCGCAACCGCTATTGGTGGCCCGTAACAGAGGCGATCGGGGCGCTCGCTGCACTCATCAAACTTGAAAGGCGTCCGGAAGATGAGGCTTGGTATCGCCGCCTGTGGACCTTTGCGGATGCCAGCCTGATCGACCACGCTCGCGGCGGCTGGTTCCCTGAGATTGATGCGGCGGGTCTTCCGGCCGCCACACAATTTGCTGGCAAGCCCGACATTTACCATTCGGTGCAGGCCGCCCTGTTCCCCTTGGCCCCCGACCTGTCCCACGCGGCGCGCGGATTGCGGCAGGTTCAAGCGGATTAATGATATCTCAACCTTTGGCCAGCAGAGTTCCTGTTGACGGGGACTGAGCTTTGCGTTCTCAATTGGGAAACAATGCCAGAAACATTCGACGATTAAACAGCTGGCAAAGGGGGGGATCATGGCAGCCAAGACCTCGGACAGACGGCTTGCCAGTGGTTGGTGGCTACTGCCATCCATCTCTCTGGGCACCGGAATCTGGGCATTGATCGGGGCCGCGCTGATCTGAGATCGCAGCACCTCCGCAAGCCAAATCCATCTCGCTCGCCGCTTTGCCCGACAGCGTTCCCGGTCCCTTTCGCTAAATTTCTCACGCACCGCATTTGCCCTGCGCCATGTCGCAATCCGCACATGGGAAATGTCGCTTTTGCCCTAGCGTCAGCATGCAAGGTGCCACTGGCAACAGTGGAGAATTGGGAAGCCGGTGCAATTCCGGCGCTGCCCCCGCAACGGTGACGGGAGAGTGCGGCGAATGCCACTGGGCAACCGGGAAGGCGTCGCACAGGGCCGCAAGGCCACTCCCCAGCCCGGAAACCAGCCTTGCATGAGAAACGCGCAAGCGCAGGCCTGGGTTTCGGCGTGGAGAGGCGTCGCCGGGCAAGCACTTGCTTCAACAGGTAAAATCCTGCGCGGGGAGGCGTAGGACAGCGAGGGAACGAGATGCTCAGCCAGTCCGAAATGCTGGCGCGCCTGATGGCGCGTCGTGAAAACTATTCGCTTGAACGCGACCTGTACTGTGACGAGGGGGTGTTGGCCCACGACCTCGACCAGATCTTTTACAAGGAATGGCTGTTCGCAATTCCATCCTGCGAGATTCCGAAAACCGGCAATTTCGCCACGCTGCAAGTGGGGGCCTATCCGGTGGTGATCACCCGCGGCACCGATGGGATGATCCGGGCGTTCCACAATGTCTGCCGCCATCGTGGCCAGCGGCTTTGCGCCAAGGAAACCGGCTCCACGCCGAAGCTGGTCTGCCCCTATCATCAGTGGACCTATGACCTTGACGGCAAGCTGATCTATGCCCGCGACATGCAGGACAGCTTCGATCTGGCCGCGCATGGGCTGAAAAAGGTGCATTGCGTCGATCTGGGCGGGATGGTGTTCATCTGCCTTGCCGAAGTGCCGCCCGCCATTGCCGATCTGGCGAAAACAATGACCAGCTATCTGGCGGCCTCGGGCCTGAAGAAAGCCAAGGTGGCCCATAGCTCGACGATCATCGAGAAGGGCAACTGGAAGCTGGTGATCGAGAACAACCGCGAATGCTATCACTGCGGCGGCTCGCACCCCTCGCTGTGCCGCACCTATTCCGACAATCCGCGCATGACCGCGATGGAAGGCCCGAATGCCGCCAGCCCCGATATTCTGGAGCATTGGGCGCGTTGCGAGGCGGCGGGCCTGCCCTCGCGCTTTGTCAACCACCCCAAGATGCAATGGCGCCTGGCCCGCATTCCGCTGCTGAACAGCGCCGAAAGCTATACGCTCTCGGGCAAGGCGGCGGTGAAGGGCAAGCGCATGGGCGACATGCCGTTCAATGATGCGGGCAGCCTGCTGTTTTTCCATTACCCGAACACCTGGAACCACTTCCTCGCCGATCATGCCATCGTGTTCCGCGTGCTGCCGATCTCGGCCACCGAAACGCAGGTGACGACCAAATGGCTGGTGCCCGAGGATGCGGTGGAGGGCGTGGATTACGATCTGACCGACCTCACGACGGTCTGGATGAACACCAATGACGAGGATCGTCAGGTGGTCGAGGAAAACCAGAAGGGCATCCTGTCGCCCGCCTATGAACCCGGCCCCTATTCCACCATTCAGGAGGAAGGCGTGATCCAGTTCGTCGATTGGTATTGCGATACCATGACCACAAGGCTGGCCCCCAAGCCCGCCCTGGCAGCGGAGTGAGCCCGATGGGAAAAACCCGCGCCAATTGGTCGGCAGAACCGTGGAAAGACAGCGAATTGCTGGAATGTGCCATGGTGGTGCCGGAAAATGACGACACCGCCAGCTTTACCTTCCGCGCGCCTTCGGGCGCGTGGTTCGACTATCAGCCGGGGCAGTTCGTCACGCTCGACTTGCCGGTCCCCGGTGGCAATGTGCAACGCACTTATACGATCAGCTCCAGCCCCTCGCGGCCGCTGTCGATCACGGTGACGGTGAAGGCGCAGGCGGGCAGCATCGGCACGCGCTGGATGCTGGATCACCTGAAACCCGGCATGAAGATCAAGGCCTATGGCCCCAATGGCATCTTCACCTCGCACAAGCACCCGGCGAAGAAATACCTGTTCATCTCGGCAGGCTCCGGCATCACACCGATGATGTCGATGACAACCTGGGCCTGGGATTCGGGGCAGATGCCGGACATCGTGTTCGTCCATGCCGCGCGCCGCCCGTCGGAGATCATCTTCCGCGAGCGGCTGGAGCAATTCGCAAACCGCGTGCCGGGCTTGCAACTGCGCTTCACGGTAGAGGAAGCCGACCCGTTCCGCGTCTGGCCGGGCTACAAGGGGCGGCTCTCGCAGATCATGCTGGGCCTGATGGCCCCGGATTATCTGGAGCGCGAAGTGTTCTGCTGCGGGCCGGAACCGTTCATGCAGGCGGTGCGCGACATGCTGAACGCGCTTGGCTTTGACATGGCCCATTACCATCAGGAAAGTTTTGGCCTTGCTGTGGCGACCGAGGCGGAAAAGCCGGTTCTGGCGGATGTGGTGCCGTCGGAGGCCGGGGCTTCGATCAGCTTCACCACCTCGGGCGTCACCGCGCCTTGCACGGAAACCGACACCGTGCTGGCGGTGGCGAAACGCGCGGGCCTCAACATCCCATCGGGCTGCACCTTCGGCCTGTGCGGCACCTGCAAGGTGAAGAAAACCGCGGGCGAGGTGCATATGGTGCATAATGGCGGCATCTCGGACGAGGATGTGGCCGAGGGGTTCATCCTCGCCTGTTGCTCGCATCCGCTGGGCGCAATCAGCGTCGAGGTGTAAGCCCTGCTTTGGTGCCACGGGCCTTGCCCTGTGGCCCCAAAGCGTATAAGCGCGTTGCCTTGCACTGGATGGCCAGCGGCCCACCGATTGAAACGCGGGGCGGCTGGTGCTACCATTGCCCGGTATTGACCCCGGCGCCGGGGCTGATTGGCGCGCTTACTGGAGGACGATGTCCTGTCTCATTCTGATCCTGCGACCGGGCTGCCGGTCGGGCCGAGGGCCGCGCGCATGACCGATGCCGACCCGTCGAGCGAAGTTCTTCTCGCAGCCGTCATCGCCTCGCTGGAGGATGACAAGGCCGAGGATATCGTGCAGATTGACCTGCGCGGCCGTTCCGATATGGCCGATTACATGGTGATCTGCTCAGGCCGCTCGTCCCGCCAGGTCGCGGCGATCTCGGAAAAGCTGATGGACCGCCTGAAAGAGGCCTTTGGCCGCTACTGCAAGATCGAGGGCAAGGAAACCGGCGATTGGGTGCTGATCGACAGCGCCGATGTCATCGTGCATGTGTTCCGCCCCGAAGTGCGCGAGTTCTACCAGCTCGAAAAGATGTGGCTGCCCGCCGATCAGCAGCGCCCGGCCGGATACGGCACGCAGGACTGAGCGATGCGGGTGCATCTTTGCGCCGTGGGGCGGCTGCGCAGCGGCCCCGAACGTGAGCTGATCTCAGATTATACGACGCGGTTTGACCGCACGGGCCGGGCCTTGGCGCTCGGCCCTTTCCATGAGCATGAGGTCGAGGACAAGAAAGGCGGCGGCATGGAGGCCGAAGCCATCTTGCTGGAACGCGCCCTGCCCAGCGGGGCGCTGCTGGTCACGTTGGACGAGCGCGGGCGCTTGCTGTCGAGCCCGGAATTTGCCGATCATCTGGCCAAATGGCGCGATGGCGGGCGGCAGGATGTTGCCTTTGTCATCGGGGGCGCGGATGGCATCGCGCCAGCCTTGCGCGCACGGGCCGATTTTTCCATCAGCTTTGGCAAGATGGTCTGGCCGCATATGATGGTGCGGGTGATGCTGGCCGAACAACTGTATCGTGCCAGCGCCATCCTGTCAGGTGCGCCCTATCATCGGGCCTAGGTCTGCGGGAACATGGTGCCGGGTGAAACCATCTGCGGCAAGGCGCGCATTCTGGCCAGCCAGGCCGCCATTGCTTCGGTCGGCTCCACACCTGCTTCTGCCAACCATTCCGTATAGCCCCAGATCGCGCAATCCCCGATGCCGGGGGCCGCGCCATGGAAGAACGGCCCCTGCCCCAACAGCACCGCAAAGCGCGCGGCATCCGTGGTGTAACGCATCGTCAGCCATTCCACCGCGCCGGGTGGAAAGCCCGCGCCCTGCACCCGCCGCGCCTCTTTCAACTGCGGCAGGCACATGCCGATCCGGTTGGCCTCCCACATCAGCAACTCGCGCCCGCGCCGCAGCCCTTCGGGTGTCTCGCCGCCCAAACTCTTGAACCGGCTGGCAAGTTCCAGCAGGATGGCACCCGATTGCACATGCGCCACGCCGTCGATCATCAGGCAGGGCACTTCGGCAAAGGGCGAGGCCGCGCGAAAGGCCGCCGGTCGGCTGGCCGGATCGGCCCAGATATCCACCCATTCCGTGCGATGCGGCAGGCCCGCCAATCGCAGAGCCAAAGCCACCTTGCAGGCATGGCCCGATTCCGGGTGACCGTAAAGCAAGAGATCCGACATGAAACTGCCCCCGATTGTGTCGGGGGCAGCTTTTCACTCCGAAGCGATCTTGGCAAGCCGCTGTCAGGCCACAATCTTTTGCGGGCGCGTCAACTCCTCGGGGCGCAGGATGCGATCAAGCCGCGTCTGGCTCATCAGGCCCTTTTCCAGCACCAGCTCATACACGCCCTTGCCGCTGCGATGCGCCTCCATCGCCACCTCGGTTGCCGCCGCATAGCCGATATAGGGGTTCAGTGCCGTCACGAGACCAATCGAGCGTTCGACGGTTTCGCGCAGCGCCTCGCGATTGGCGGTGATGCCGCGCACGCAGTTTTCCTCCAGCGTCTTGCAGGCGGCGATCAAATGGCTGACCGAGCGGAACAGCGAATAGGCGATGATCGGCTCAAAGGCGTTGAGCTGCAATTGCCCGCCCTCCGCCGCCATGGTGATCGTCATGTCATTGCCGATCACCTCAAACGCGACCTGATTGACCACCTCGGGGATCACCGGATTCACCTTGCCCGGCATGATCGACGATCCGGCCTGTTTGGCGGGCAGGTTGATTTCGTTGAAGCCCGCGCGCGGACCCGAGGAGAGCAGGCGCAAATCGTTGCAGGTTTTCGACAGTTTCACCGCGACACGTTTCAGCACGCCCGACACCTGCACGAAAGCGCCGCAATCCTGCGTGGCCTCGACCAGATCGGCGGCGGTGACAACGGGGATGCCGGTGATCTCGGCCAGACGGGCGCGGACGCGTTCGGCATAATCGGGATGGGCGGTGATGCCAGTGCCGATGGCGGTGGCGCCCAGGTTGATCTCGCGGATCAGTTGCGCGGCTTCGGCCAGACGGGATTCATCTTCGCCCAGCATGATGGCATAGGTGTTGAACTCCTGCCCCAGCGTCATCGGCACGGCCTCTTGCAGCTGGGTGCGGCCCATTTTCAGGACATCGGCAAATTCGGTCGCCTTGTCGGCAAACGCCCCCCGCAGCGAGGCCATGGCGGCGATCAGGCGGTGCATCCCGGCCCAGGCCGCCAAGCGCAGGGCGGTGGGGTAAACGTCATTGGTGGATTGGCTGAGGTTCACATGCTCGTTGGGGTGCAGGTGGCGGTATTCACCCTTCTTGCGGCCCATGATCTCCAACGCGCGATTGGCGATCACCTCATTTGCATTCATGTTGGTCGAGGTGCCAGCCCCGCCCTGGATCTGATCGACGATGAACTGATCATGCAGCTTGCCCGCGCGGATTTCCTCGCAAGCCGCCACGATGGCGTCGCGGCGCACAGGCGAAAGCAGGCCCAGATCGGCATTGGCCAGTGCGGCAGCCTGTTTGATCGCAGCCAAGGCCACGATCAGGTCGGGCACCTGCCCGATGCTTTGCCCCGAGATGGCAAAATTTTCCACCGCGCGCAGCGTGTGAACGCCCCAATAGGCCGCCATTGGCACATCGCGGTCGCCCAGAAGGTCATGTTCGCTGCGGGTCCGTCTCATCTGTCTCACCTTGTGAGGGCACAAGCCGCGCAAAGGCCAAGGCCCCGGCGGTCATGCAGGATTGGAATGTCATGAGTGTATCAAGGCCTGTTCGCGGCCCATGCAGGGTAGATATGCCCAAGGATACGGCAATTCCAATGCCAATATCGGCAAGGTTATTCCAAAACGGAATACCGCTCTGCTGCCGCCCAAACCTTGTTGGTCAGGCCCCGCCCCCGCGCGGCATTGCGATAGAGCCTGATCTGCAAAGGCAGCTCTGGCCCGACCACGGTCAAGCGACCATCCGACAGTTCTGCCGCCACCATGCCACGCGGCAGCCAGCACAGGCCATGCCCCTCCACCGCCATGGACTTCATCGCCTCGGCCATGCTGGCCTCATTGGTATGGGCGACATAGACGCGGGGCGCACCCGGCTGGGCCTGCGCAATCGCCGCCATCAACCCTAGAAACGAGCCGCGCGAATATTGCAGCAAGGGCATCGCCTCGCCCTCGGTCGCCCAAAGCGCCGGGCGATTGGGGCGCGCCACCGCCACCAGCGCATCATGCCCCACCACCAGATGCGGAAAATGGCGCGCATCCAGCGGGGTCGGCACCGCGTCATGGTGGAAAGTCAGGAAGAAATCATAGCCGCCCTCGCTGATCGCCTCCAGACAGCGGTCGTAGTTCTCGGGCTTCACCCGCGTCGCGACAGGCCCAAGCGCCTCGCGCAGCCGGGTGAGCCAATGCGGCAGAAAGGTCACCGTCAGGCTGTGCAGCGCCACCAGCGCGATCACCGGGCCGCTGTCCTTTTGGTGGCGGAACTCGGCGCGGCGGGCATGGATCATCCGCACCGCCTCCTCCGCCGTTTCGCGGAAGCTCCTCCCTTCCGGGGTCAGCGTCACCGGAAAGCTGTCGCGGTTCACCAGCTCTGCGCCCATCCAATCTTCCAAGGCGCGGATACGGCGCGAGAACGCGCTTTGCGTGACCCCGCGCAGATCGGCGGCGCGGGAAAAGCTGTGGGTGTCACAGATCGCCAGAAAGTCTTCCAACCATTTGAAATCCATGGCCAGCCCTCACCCCAGCCGCGCAAAGGCCGCCAGCACCGTGCGCTCGGACTCGCCCAGATAGACCTCCAGCGCCGCAGCGGCCTCGGCTGGCCGACCTGCCTGCAACAGTGACAGGATTTCGGCATTGCGGCCGACATAGGGGGCGTGCAGCAGCTCTGGACTGTCGAGCAAGCCAAAAGCCAGCCGCAATTCCGCCGCCACCTGCGCGAAAAACCCCATCAGGCGCGGGCTGTCGGTCAGGGCGACGATGGCGGCGTGAAACTCCATATTCGCGCTGCCGATCACCCGCCAATCCTGCCCGGCATCCTCTGCCTGCCGCACCGCCGCCTGCATCCGGGCTACAGCCGGATGGCGCGGCCAGGCTTGCGCCAGCGCGGGCAATTCGATCATCCGGCGCACCCGGTAAATGTCGAGGATCGAGGCCATGGAGGGCACGGCGACAAACACACCGCGGTTCGGCTCGTGCCGCAAGAGACCCTCGCGCGTCAGCAGCCGGAACACCTCACGCAGCGTATTGCGCGAGATCGCCAGATCGGCAGCCAGCCGCACCTCGGACAAGCGCTGCCCTGGCGTCAGCAAGCCGCCCGTCACCTGCTCGCGCAGCCGTGCCGCCACCTGCTCGGTAAGGCTTTCCCCCAAGCCCTGCGCCTCGTTCATGCCGCCTCCCGCCTTCTCGCGCCATCATCGCCGAGCGGGCAGGCAGACACAAGATGCGCTGATTCGCTGCGTATAGGGGGCCTCTGTCGCGCCCCAAGGCCTCCTGCCACCAAGCCACGCCCTGCAAATTCAACAGCTTACATTATTGTTCAACAATTCAATGTATATCGTTCAAAAATTATTGACGGATCGCCATGCAGAATTCACAGTTCCGTCATGTGATCCCTGCAACTCCCCCACAGCCGGAGGCCCTCATGCCTGACCCCACATCTCCGAATGCCGTGACACGCGGTGCCTTTCTGGGTGCCATTTTCCTGATGGCGACCTCGGCCATCGGACCGGGCTTCATCACCCAGACCGCCACCTTCACTGCCAAACTTGGCGCAGCTTTCGCCTTTGCCATTCTGGTGTCGGTGCTGGTGGATTTCGTGGTGCAGCTGAACATCTGGCGGATCACCGTGCTGACCGGGCGGCGCGCGGCGGAGACCGCCAATGCCGCCATCCCCGGCGCGGGCTATCTGCTGGCCGTGCTAGTGATCTTTGGCGGGCTGGTGTTCAACATCGGCAATATTGCGGGCACCGGACTGGGCCTCAATGCCCTGATCGGGCTGGACCCGAAAATCGGCGGCGCGTTGTCGGCGCTGGTCGCCATCGGCATTTTCCTGTCCAGCCGCGCGGGCTTGCTGGTGGACCGGCTGATCATCGTGCTGGGCTTTGTGATGATCGGGCTGACCGTGTTCGTGGCGCTGGTGTCGAACCCGCCGGTGGGCGAGGCGCTGCGCCAAAGCGTGATCCCCGCCACCATCGACTTTGCCGCCATCACCACCATCATCGGCGGCACGGTGGGCGGCTATATCACCTATGCCGGGGCGCATCGCCTGCTGGACAAGGGGCTGGCGGGCGAGGCCAATCTGGCGGCGGCCTCCCGCGCGGCACTGAGCGGGATTGCGGTGACCGGCGTCATGCGCTTTGTGCTGTTTCTGGCCATTCTGGGCGTTGTGGCCTCTGGCGTGACACTGGACCTTTCGGGCAAGGCGGCCAACCCGGCCGCGCAGGCCTTCCTTGCGGCGGCAGGCGATCTGGGGCTGCGGGTGTTCGGCCTTGTGCTTTGGGCAGCGGCCATCACCTCCGTCGTCGGGGCCGCCTATACCTCGGTCAGCTTTTTCACCGTGTTCCGCAGCATGGATGACCGGGCGCGCAATATCGCCACGGTGGCGTTCATCGCCGTGTCGCTGGTCATCTATCTGGGGCTTGGCACCGCCCCCGCCGCCCTGCTGGTCTTTGCTGGCGGATTCAACGGGTTGATCCTGCCGATCGGCCTGTCCCTGTTCATCTATATCGGCTTTGCGCGCTCCGATCTGATGGGCGGGCATCGCTACAATCGCCCGCTGCTCATCCTCGGTGCGCTGACCTGTGCGCTCACCTGGTATATGGGGGTGAAATCGGTCGGCACGATCTTTGCCTTCCTTGGCACCTGACAGGAGCGTTTCATGATCACCATCGACCTGAACAGTGATCTGGGCGAGGGCTATGGGGCCTGGGCCATGGGCGACGATGCGGCCATGCTGGAGATCGTGAGTTCGGCCAATATCGCCTGCGGCTTTCATGCAGGCGACCCGACCGGCATCCTCGCCTGCCTGCGCCAGGCGGCGGCGCGCGGGGTCGCGGTGGGGGCGCATGTCAGCTATCCTGACCGGGGCGGGTTTGGCCGCCGCGACATGGACGTAGCCCCGGCCGATCTGACCGCCGACACGATCTATCAGATCGGCGCGCTGCAAGGGCTGGCACGGGCGGCAGGCACGCGGGTTTCCTATGTGAAGCCCCATGGTGCGCTCTATAATCGGATCGCCCATGATGCCCGGCAAGGGGCTGCGGTCATCGCTGGCCTCAAGGCGGTGGACCCTGATCTGATCCTGATGGGCCTTGCGGGCGCGCCGATCCTTGCGCAGGCGCAGGCCGAAGGGCTGCGCGTCGTGGCCGAGGCCTTTGCCGACCGCGCCTATCGCCCCGATGGGCAGTTGGTCTCGCGGCGCGACCCCGGTGCAGTGCTGCATGACCCCGACCTGATCGCAGAACGTATGCTGCGTCTGGCCCGGACGGGCGAGATCGAGGCGGCAGACGGCAGTTTGCTGCACCTGAAGGCCGACAGTATCTGCGTGCATGGCGACAGCCCCGGTGCCGTGGCCATCTCGGCCCGCATCCGCCAGCGTCTTTTGGCGGCAGGCGTCGTCATCCAACCCTTTGTGAGGGCAGAATGAGCGTGTTTTCAGCACCGGACACCGCCCGCGCCGCCTTTCGCGCCGGGCACATCGCCCCCACGGCGGGCATGGCCCCCGGCTTCACCCAATGCAACCTGATCGCCCTACCGCGCGACTGGGCCTTTGACTTCTTGCTGTTTGCGCAGCGCAATCCGCGCCCCTGCCCGGTGCTGGATGTAACCGAGCCGGGCAGCACCGCCACCCAACTGGCCCCCGGTGCCGATCTGCGCCGCGACCTGCCGCTGTATCGCATCTGGCGCGATGGCGTCATGGTCGAGGAGACCGCCGATGCCTGCGCGGCGTGGGGCAGCCAACCGGATCTGGTCACTTTCCTGATCGGTTGTTCCTTCACCTTTGAAACGCCGCTGCAACAGGCCGGGATCGAGATCCGCCACATCGCGCAAGGCTGCAATGTGCCCATGTATCTGACCAACCGCCCCTGTCGCCCCGCGGGGCGTCTGCAAGGGCCGATGGTGGTTTCCATGCGGCCGATCCCGGCGGATCGCGTGGCCGAGGCGGCGGTGATCTCGGGCCGCTACCCCGGCGTGCATGGCGCGCCCGTGCATATCGGCGCCCCCGAGGCGCTTGGCATCGCCGATCTGGCCCGCCCCGATTTCGGCGATGCGGTCGAGGTCCGCCCCGGCGAGGTGCCGGTCTTCTGGGCCTGTGGCGTCACGCCCCAAGCCGCCCTCATGGCCTCGCGCCCGCCCTTTGCCATCACCCATGCGCCGGGCCATATGTTTCTGACCGATACCCCAGATCATCAATGGCAGGTGTAACCCCCATGCGTTTCCTGCCGGTTGCCCCCGATACTGTTCTGATCGAACTGGCCGATCTGGCCGCCACCCTTGCCTTGTTTGATGCGATAGAGGCCGCCGCCTTGCCCCAGGTGGCCGAGCTGATCCCGGCGGCCCGCACGCTGATGGTGCGGCTGCACCCGGGTCACCCTGTCGATGCTGCCCTTGTGCGCAGCCTCCGCGCCCTGCACGCTGCCCCGCCACGGGCCAGCGATGCGACAGAAGCCGTCGAAATCCCGGTCACCTATGATGGCGCAGATCTGGAGGATTTGGCGCGACTGATGCAGCTTTCCCCGACGGAGGTGATTGCAGCGCATCAGGCGGCACAGTGGCAAGTGGCCTTTTGCGGCTTTGCCCCCGGCTTTGCCTATCTGACCTGCGACGATCCACGCTTTGATCTGCCGCGCCGCGCCAGCCCTCGCGCCCGCATCCCTGCCGGATCGGTGGTTTTGGCCGGGCGCTTCGGCGGGGTCTATCCGCAGGCCAGCCCCGGCGGCTGGCAGTTGATCGGCACCACCAACCTGCCGATGTGGGACATTGCGCGCGATCCGCCTGCCCTTTTGCAGCCCGGTGGCACCGTGCGCTTTGTGGCCCGCCATGCGGTCTATCCCGCAGCAACCCTGCCCGCCAAGCCCTTGCAGGGGCTGCGCATTCTTTCGACCGCCTTCCCGATCACCGTGCAGGATATGGGCCGCCCCGGCCGCGCGGCGCAGGGCGTGGCGCACCATCACCGCG
>CALKAA010000257.1 GCA_937983495.1 uncultured Gemmobacter sp.
CTGAACCCGGTCTCATGGATCAGCCACAATCCAGTCAGCGGCTGCACGATCCCGTCGGGGGGGGGGAAGATCCAGTCCGCCACCACCACGCCGCCTGCCACATGGGCCACCACCTCGGCCCGATCGGAGCGCATGGCCCAGACCATCGCAAAGGCCGTGCCAATCCCGGTGCCGAACAGCACCGTAGAGGACAGCACATGCAGCCATTTCGCCAGCAAATACGGGTCCATCAGCGTTCCTCCGCCAGCGCCAGATGCACGAGGATCAGCGCCAGCACCGGCAGGTTTTTCAGCAAGCCGCCAAAAGGATCGAGCCAGAGGCCGGGGGCCAAGACAGTGAGGCCCAGCGTGTAGCCTGCCACCAGTGCCAACTGTGCGACGGCAATTTGCCGGGGCTTCCAGTCGCGCAGCAGCGCCAGCCCAAGCGCCAGATCGGCCAAGCCGCCGCCCCGTGCCAGCACAATGGCCAGTGGTTCAGGCAGCGGGATTGTGGCGCTGATGGTGGCGTAAGGCGTCAGGAACCCGAGGGCCGCCGAGGCCAGCCACATCACAGCCAAGACCAGCCTTATCAAAGGCTTGATGAGATAAAGCCGCGCCTGCCACAGGTCTTGCGTGCCGGCCGGACGGGCGGCGAGGATCTGTGACAGCCCGCGCGGCCGGGTGGTTATCTGCGCCAGCAGGGGAGCCGTATCGGCCCAGACGCCTTGATCCAATTGCCGCAGGGCGGTGGTGGAAATCGGCCCCAGTCGCAGCGCATCGCCCAATCGCCCCGAAGCGCGCGCAAGCCAGTGCGGCACTGGCCAGACCTTTGCCTCGGGCAGGCCCAGCCAGTTGCGCAAGCCGCTGGTCAGCGCGGCCAGTGTGACGGTTTCCGGGCCACCGACCTCATGCACACCGGGGCGGGGGGTTACCAGAAGCTCGGCGATGACCTCGCCAAGGTCGCTGGCATGGATCGGGTTGAAGGGTTGCGTGCCGCTGCCGATCACTGGCACCACAAAGGGTAGGGCCGCGAAGGCGCGCAGGGCGGAACTGCCACCATAGCTTGTATCGGCAAGAACAAGGCCGGGCCGCAGGATCATGGCCCCTGCGGCTTGGGCCTCGGCCTCGGAGACACGCCGCCATCGGGCAAAGGGGGTGTCGGCCTCGATGCCGATGGCCGAGACATGCAGCTTTGGCCCCGTGCAGGCGGCGAGCGCGGCGCGGAGGGCGCGCTGATGCACCGCCTCGAAATCAGCCTCGGAGCCGGTGAGGAGACCGGCCAGATTGACCAGCGCCGCCCCTTGCAGATAGGGCTGCCAGAAGGCCGGATCATGGGTGTGGGGCTGTGTCAGGTCGGCCTTAACCGTTTGAAATTCCATGCGTTCCAGCGCCGATACGCGGCGGGCAGAGGCCAGAACCTCATGCCCCGCCGCGCGCAGGGCAAAGGCCACATGCCGCCCGATGAAACCATCGGCACCAAGGACCAGAACCCTCACAGCACGCGGCCTGCGATGCTGCGCAGCCGTTCCACGGTGGCGGGGTTGCGGGCGGCGGGGGCGGTCATCACGGCGTGATCCAGCGCGCGGTCGCAGCCACAGGGGCAGGGGGCTTTGGCGGGGGCCAGTTGGGCGGGAAGGGCTGCAATCATCGCCTTGGCCGTGCCTGCATTTTTCGCAAGGACAGCAATGACTTGCGCGACATCCACCGCCCCGTGGCTCTCATGCCAGCAATCGTAATCGGTGACCATGGCGACCGAGGCATAGCACAGCTCGGCCTCGCGGGCGAGGCGGGCCTCGGGCATGGCGGTCATGCCGATCACATCGGCCCCCCATTGGCGATACATGCGTGATTCGGCGCGGCTGGAAAACTGTGGGCCTTCCATCGCCAGATAGGTGCCGCCTTGGTGGAAGGTGGCACCTGTGGCGGTCAGCGCTGCTGCGCAAGCCTTTGAAAGTTCAGCGCAAAAGGGGTCAGCTAGGCTCACATGCGCGACGCAGCCCTGGCCGAAAAAGCTGGCCGGGCGGCCCACCGTGCGGTCAATCACCTGATCCAGAACCACCATATCGCCGGGCTTGAAATCCTCGCGCAGCGAGCCGACGGCAGAGACGGCGACGAGATCGGTGCAGCCAAGCGCCTTGAGGGCGGCGATGTTGGCGCGGGCGGGGACTTCGGCGGGGAGGTGGACATGGCCGCGGCCGTGGCGGGGCAGAAAACACATGGAAAGGCCGTTCAACCGGCCCGAAAGGATACTGTCGGAGGGGGCACCCCATGGGGTTTCGACCTGGCGCCACGCCGCGCCTTCCAGCCCGTCGATCTGGTAAACCCCTGATCCGCCTATGATTCCCAGCTTGCATTCCATGCCGGCCTCCGTGGTTTTCCGCAGCCTATACCCGTCCGAAACCGGAGGCGAGGGGCTATGGTGATTCCAGTCTTTTCCCTGTCACCTGAGCATGTTACGCGGCAAATGTGAGTCCCCGGAGGTGGCATGTATCAGCTTGAGGAAGAGACGGAAGCGGATTGGTGGGAGGTGGAGGCGCTGTATGACCTCTGCTTTGCGCCGGGTCGCACGGCGCTGTCTTCCTATCGGCTGCGGGACGGGGTGGCGACGGTGGCACCTCTATGCCTTGTGTTGCGCGATGATGATGGCACATTATCTGCGGTCATTCGCTATTGGCCCGCCGAAGTGGGCGATCACGACACCCTGCTTTTGGGGCCGGTGGCGGTGCATCCGACGCGGCAGGGTGAGGGCCTTGGCGGCCTGCTCATCAACGAAAGTCTGGCCGAGGCCAAGCGGCTGGGCTGGGAGCGGGTGATGCTGGTGGGCGATGCGCCTTACTATAAACGCTTTGGATTCCAGAAGTTGGAAGGCGTCATCATGCCGCCGCCCACCAACCCCGACCGCGTGCTGGGCCTTGAACTGGTGCGTGGGGCCTGGGAGGGCGTCACAGGCCCGGTGACCAAGGCGAAAGCCTGAGAAAACGGTAATGCGCTATACCGTTTGGGCCGGAACAGGCGCGAAACTGTAACGCCCTGTACCGTTTCCCTGCCCAAACCGGGCGAAGGGTAACGGGCTATACACTTTGCGCCGGGGACAGCAGGTAACGCCGTGTCAGCTTGTCAAACCCGGTCACGCGCTGACCTTGGGCGAAGGCGGATTGCAGGCCTTCGCGCAGGGCGAGACGGAGGCGCAGGGCCTCGGGTGGGTTCTGGGCCAGAAGCGCGTCGAGGTCTTCGGGCAGCGGAATGTCCAGCGGGGTGCCGGGGGCGGGGGGCCGTGCGTCGAAATGCCATTCGGCCACGAGGCGATCGGAGGGGAGGCCCGCATTGATACCCGCCATCGCCCCATAATATTCCACCCGGTAATCGCCCGCGCTGGCACCAAGGCGTGCGATGTTGAGGCTGGCATTGGGCAGGCGCAGCGGGTCATAGGTCCAGCGGGTGAGGTGGATGCCGCGCGCCAAGGCCCAGTCGCGCTGATAGAGTTTGAGCCGCAGGCCAAGGCCCAAGCCCCGCGCCTCTGCCCGGACGGCGAGGCGGTGCGAATGCTGCACGCCGGGCGTGGCGGTGGGAAAGGCAAAGACATAGCCCATCAGGCGGCCCTCGACAAAGGCGCCACCGACAAGGCCGCCTTCGGCCTGAATGACCATCATCAGATCGGCGGGATCGGGCACATCGCCTGCGCCCCAGACGGCGCGTTGCAGGGCCTCGGCCTCGGAAAACTCGGCCATGCCGTGCAGATCACGGAAGGTGACGGCGGTTTCGGCGGTAGCCATGGGGGCGATCAGGCTCATGGCAGGATCTCCGCATGGCTGAGGGTGGCGGTTTTCAGAGTGTCGAGATCGAGCGTGACGCCGATGCCGGGGCCGGGGGGCACGGGCATCCGGCCTGCCACGGTTTCCAGCCGCTGTTCGATGATGTCGCGGGTGAAATAGCGGCTGGCCGAGGAAGTATCGCCGGGTTTGGTGAAGCCGGGCAGGGTGGAGAGGTGGATGTTATGGGCGCGGCCCACGCCGCTTTCCAACATGCCGCCGCACCAGACCGGCACGGCGAAAGCCTCGCACAGATCATGGATGGCGCGGGCAGCCGTATGGCCGCCGACACGACCGACCTTGATATTCATCACCCGCGCCGCCCCGCTTTGCAGGGCCTTGCGGGCGTGGTCCGGCGTGCGGATGCTTTCATCCAGGCAGATCGGCGTGGCGATGCGGGATTGCAGGGTGGCGTGATCGTGGATGTCATCCCAGGCGAGGGGCTGTTCGATATAGTCGAGATCGAAGGCATCCATCCGGGCGATCAGGGCGCTATCGGCTAGACTGTAGCAGCAGTTGGCATCCACCGTCAGATGCGCCTCGGGGAAGGCGTCGCGGGCGGCGCGCAGCAGCGCAAGGTCATGGCCTGGTTTCACCTTCAGCTTGATGCGCTGATAGCCCTGGTCGAGGTGGCTGGCGATGCGGTCCAGCGTGGTGGCGATGGGCGCGATGCCGAGCGAGACGCCCACATCAATCGCGTCGCCCTCGCCGCCCAGCACGGTTTGCAAAGGCAGCGAGAGCGATTTGGCCCAGAGATCCCAGAAGGCCATTTCCAGCGTGGCGCGGGCCATGAAATTCGCGCGCCATGGCAGGAGGGCACGCGCGAGGGCCTGCGGATGGGCGAAGGATTGGCCCATGACCTGCGGCAGCAGCGTGTCGCGCAGAAGCGCCATGGCACCGGCGGTGGTTTCCTCCAGATAGTCGGGCAGCGGGTCCATGACGCCCTCGGCATAGCCTTCAAGCCCGTTGGATTTCAGCACCAGCAGGGGAAAGACCTTTTCGGTCATGGTGCCGGTGGAAATGGTGAAGGGGGTGACGAGTGGCAGGCGCACCAGCCGCAATTCG
>CALKAA010000258.1 GCA_937983495.1 uncultured Gemmobacter sp.
TTCCGATCTTCCCGGCCCGACGTTCGGCCGTGCGGCTTTCCAGCTTTTCGCTGAAATCATCATCGCTGCGCATGGAACCTACCATATTCGCGACGGCAAACCCCTCAGATCCCAAGATCCTGTGTCTATTCATCAGCCGCACCGGGCTCCAGCAGGGTGGCGCGCGATGCGCCAAAGGTCACAACATGGTCAGCGCCGCTGACCGCCAGACCGGACTGATACACACGTCTGGCAAAGGCCACCCGCGCATGAGGAATCGCCCGGGCCCCCGCCCAGTTCCGCAAGATGTAACAGAACAGAGCGCGAAAAGGAAGCCTGCGCCCCCCTTTGCGGGGGCTTGCGTGGCGGTGAAAACACGGCCAAACCCTCAAAACCCCGTGAGAATTTACTGTATGATTTCAGGGGATGCGGCCAGAGGGCAGGAAGGCGGCGCGATGCGGTCAGTGGTGGTCGATGCGGTGGTGATCGGGCGCAATGAGGGCGCGCGGCTGATCGCCTGTCTGGACAGTCTGGCCGGGCAGGTGCGGCAGGTGGTCTATGTCGATAGCGGCTCGACGGACGGGTCGGCGCAGGCGGCGGCGGCGCGGGGCGCGCGGGTGGTGCAACTGGACATGACGCAGCGATTTACCGCGGCGCGGGCGCGCAATGCTGGGCTGGCGGTGCTGGAGGTGCCGGAGTTCGTGCAATTCGTGGATGGCGATTGCGCGGTGCAACCGGGCTGGATTGCGGCTGCGGTTGAGGCCATGGCCGAGCATCCGAAGGCTGTGGTGATCTGCGGGCGGCGCCGCGAGCGGCACCCGGAGGCGTCGGTCTATAATCGGCTCTGTGACCGCGAATGGGACACGGCGGTGGGCGAGGCCACGGCCTGTGGCGGCGATGCGCTGATGCGCTTTGCGGCAGTGCAGGCGGTGGGGGGCTATGACCCCGGCCTGATCGCGGGTGAGGAGCCGGACCTGTGCCTGCGCCTGCGCCGGGCGGGGGGCGAGGTGTGGCGGATCGGGGCCGAGATGACGCTGCATGACGCCGCGATGACCCGGTTTGGCCAATGGTGGCAGCGCAGCCGCCGCGCGGGCCATGCCTTTGCCGAAGGGGCGCAGCGCCATGGCGCGGGGCCGGAACGGCATTGGGTGGCCGAGACGCGCCGTGCGCTGATCTGGGGCGCGGGTGTGCCTGCGGCGGCGCTGCTGGCGGGGTTCGGCCATCCGGCGGGGCTGTTGATCCTGCTGGCATGGCCCTTGCAGGTGGTGCGCCTGTCGCGCCGCATGGGCTGGGAGGCCGCGCTGTTCACCGTGCTGGGCAAACTGCCCGAGGCGCAAGGCGCGCTGGGCTATCACCTGAACCGGCTGCGTGGGCGGCAGCGCGGATTGATCGAATACAAGTGATCAGCGCGACCGGAGGGCCTTCAGCGCCTCGCCGGGCAGGATGCGGAAACAGGCGGCATAGCGCCCGAACAAGCGGCGCGGGTTCGACATCATGCGCCAGGCCCATTCCATCGCGATCTTCTGCACCCATTCGGGCGCGCGGGTCTGGGTGCCAGCCAGAAAATCGAGGCCCGCGCCAATGCTGGCAAAACCGACATGGGGGGCCAAGGCGCGCCCGCGCGCGGCCAAACGTTCCTGCTTGGGGGCACCAAGGGCGATGAAGGTGAGGCCGATACCGCTGGTTTCCAGCAGACGCAGCATGGCGTCAGCCTCGGCCCCCTCGGGGTCAAACCCCATGGGCGGCGCGATTTGCAGCGCGATGTCGACCCCCGGCACCTCGGCCCGCAAAGCCTCGGCGGCGGCGGCGAGCGCGGTTTCAGTGCTGCCCAACAGGGCCACTTTCGCGCCGGTTTGCGCGGCAATGCGGGCCAGCGGCACCACCATTTCCGACCCTGGCACCAGTTGCACCGGGCGGCGCGCCAGACGGGACAGCCAGACGATCGGGTTGCCATCGGCCACCACCAGATCCTGCGCGGCATAGGCTCGGCGAAAGCTGGCATCGGTTTTCAGCTTCACAAGGTGATCGAGATTGATCGTGGCCAGCGCAAAGCCCTGTCGTGCTGCCATCCGCGCCTTGGTCTCTGTCAGCAGGGCGGCGGCATGGGGCAGGTTGATGGTGATGGTGGTGTCGTCAAAGCGGAATTGCACGGGAACACTCGGAATTTGAGAAATGAGTTGTGTTGATAGCATGGTTTTCGCCAAATTGCAGGGCATGCGGGTTTGGAGGTCGGGCGGGCGGGAAAAACACTCTGTTTCCGCGATGGCATGGGCGGGGCCTGCCAGCCTTGTGGACAGAAGGCTGCGGCTGGCATAGCGAGAGCGCATGACGGTTCTTGTGTCCCCGGTTGTGCCTGCTGTGACCCCGCCTGCCACGTCGCGCCTTGCGGGGCTGGATCTGGGGCGGTTTCTGGCGGCATTTGGCATCGTGTTGACCCATGCGCTTGTGTCGCCAACGGATTGGGTGGGCAATCTGTCACTGGCCTATTTTCATGTGTTGACCGGCTGGCTTGCCGCGCAATCGGCGCAGCGCGTGGGGGCGTATCCGCTGGGGCGGCGGGCATGGCGGCTGGCGCTGCCGTTTCTGGCCTGGTCGGCGTTTTATCTGCCGGTGGAGTGGTGGATTGCCGATGCGGCGGGGCGGGCGGCGCTGCTGTCGAACCCGGTGCTGCTGCTGACCGGGCCATCGCTGCATCTGTGGTATCTGCCCTTTCTGATTCTGACCCTGCCACTGGTCTGGCCGCTGGTGCGGGCCACACAAAGCCGGCGCGGGTTCGCTTTGGCCTGTGCGGCGCTGGTGCTGCTGGGCGTGCCGCAGATGGCGCTGCATGGTTGGGGCGGCCTGCCCTTTCCGCTGCCGCAATGGGCATTTGGCCTGCCGCTGTTTGCGGGTGGCATCCTGCTGGCGCGGGGCGAGGCCTTGGGCCTGACAAGGCTGCCGCTGGCGGCGCTGGCCGGGATGGCGGGCGCAGGCTGGGC
>CALKAA010000259.1 GCA_937983495.1 uncultured Gemmobacter sp.
TTCAGACGTGTGCTCTTCCGATCTATGGATCTGAGCGAAGCGGTGTTCCGTGAGGTCGGCCTGTCGCGCAACGAATCCGCCGATCTGGTGGAAGCCGTTCTGCAACATGTTTCGGACGCGCTGGCTGCGGGCGAGACCGTGAAGATTTCGTCCTTTGGCACTTTCTCGGTGCGGGACAAATCGGCACGCGTCGGTCGCAATCCCAAAACCGGCGACGAGGTGCCGATCAGCCCCCGCCGTGTGCTGACCTTCCGCCCCTCGCATCTCATGAAAGAGCGAGTCGCTTCCGGTCAGAAGCGCTGAGCTGACCCATGGACAAATCGCCCGACGCTTTCCGGACCATCAGCGAGGTCGCTGACTTTCTGGAGACGCCGGCGCATGTGCTGCGCTTTTGGGAAAGCCGCTTTCCCCAGATCAAGCCGGTCAAACGGGCCGGCGGGCGGCGCTATTATCGCCCGGCGGATGTGGCTTTGCTGGCAGGGATCAGACAGCTTTTGCACCAGGATGGCATGACCATTCGGGGCGTCCAGAAAATACTGCGTGATCAAGGCGTTAAGCATGTGATCGGATTGACGGATCCGGATTTCGCATCGGATCAGGATATAGATGATCTGGGCGCAGCGGTGCTGGTCGCTGAGGAAGTGCCAGTAGACGGTGCTGATGATGCTCAAGGCGGCTCGAATGTCGTCGCTTTGACGGATTGGCTCACTCCTGTCGCGCAACCCTCTCCGCAAGATGCCACGCGACAATCAGCGGATGCCAAAGCCGAAGATAGTGTCGGGCAAGATCCAACACCACAGCCCGATCTCACTGAACCAGCGGTGTCCGACATGACGCCGCCGGAGGCCACAACCAAGCCCCTCGGTGCCTCTCTGGCAGCCGAAGCCGGACCGGCGGCCCCCAGAGAATCCGAGTTTGATACGGAGGCCACCCTGCCGCCCTCTGCCCCTATGCAATGGTCGCTTTTCGATACCATTCCGCTGGATGCCACGCCTTCGGAGGCGTCAACTGAGGATGTCTCCGAGCCTGCCGAGGATGCGTGGGAAGCGCAGGCGATCAGTGCCGAAGCACCAGACGATACATCTGTCGTTCAGGGACGTGCTGGCATGCCCTCTCATCCCGAAGCAGCTCTGCCAGATGGGGTAACCCCTGCGGTCGATTCGTCCTCCGATGTCGTGCCAACCGATGTCGCGCAGGTGGATGTTGTGCCGGTGGTTGTCGCAACGAACGCGACGGTTTCAACGGAAATAGGGCTGCGGGAACTGCCATGGCTGCCACCTCGGCTGCGCGCCTTGCAGGCTGTTGAAAACTACGCACCACATCCGGATATGCTGCCGCTTCTGGCCCGTGCCCGCGCGCTGCACGGACGTTTGTGTGAGGCCGCCCAAGCCCGGCGCGGATAATTTGCCAGAATGCGTTTTGGCGCTTGCCGCTGCCAAAAATATCGTTATGTATCCGCGCAGTGTCGGGCCGTGGCGCAGCCTGGTTAGCGCGTCCGTCTGGGGGGCGGAAGGTCGTGAGTTCGAATCTCACCGGCCCGACCACTGAAAAAAAGACCCGCCTCTGGGAACAGGGCGGGTCTTTTCATAGGCTTGGAGGCCCGCGCATGACCGCGATCGGAGTGTTGCCCGCGCAGGAATTGCGCGCCTTGATCGAGACCGGTGTGATCGCCGGAACCCCTGAGATCCTGCCCGATCAGGTCCAGCCTGCCAGCCTTGATTTGCGCCTCGGGTCCGTCGCTTACCGCGTGCGCGCCTCATTTCTGGCGGGCCATGGTCGTAGTGTGGCAGACCGTATCGCCGAATTCGAGATGCATCGAATCGACCTCACGCAAGGTGCTGTTCTGGAAAAAGGCTGCGTTTATGTGGTGCCGCTGATGGAGCGGTTGGCCTTGCCCTGCGGTATCACGGCAGTTGCCAATGCCAAAAGCTCCACCGGGCGGCTGGACCTGCTGACCCGCACCATTACCGATGGCGGGGTGGAGTTTGACCGCATCGCAGAGGGCTATGCGGGACCACTTTACGCCGAAGTCTGCCCCCGCAGCTTCTCGGTGCTGGCGCGTGCGGGACAGCGGTTGAACCAGATCCGCTTCCGGCGGGGTCAGGCCGTGCTGAACGATCACGACCTCGCAGCGCTCCATGCGCAGGAACCATTGGTGGATGGCACGGCCGTGATCTCTGAGGGCTTGGGGTTTTCAGTCGATCTTCGGCCAGAGACCGGCGATCTGCTGGGGTATCGTGCCAAGCCGCATACTGGCGTGGTTGATCTGGCGAAGATCGGCCACTATCCGGCAGGCGAATTCTGGGAGGAAGTGCGTTCCCGCGAGGGGCGCATTATCCTGGATCCCGGTGCCTTCTATATTCTGGTCAGCCGCGAAGCGGTTACGATCCCTCCTGATTACGCCGCCGAAATGGCCCCCTATCTGGCCATGGTGGGCGAGTTCCGGGTGCATTATGCCGGATTCTTTGATCCGGGCTTTGGGCATTCGGCTGCGGGTGGCGCTGGCTCCCGCGGGGTGTTGGAGGTGCGCTGTCACGAGGCTCCCTTTGTGCTGGAACATGGTCAGGTGGTCGGACGGCTGGTCTATGAGCGGATGAGCGCACGGCCCGAAACACTCTATGGTGCCGGGATTGCGTCGAATTATCAGGGTCAGGGATTGAAGCTGGCCAAGCATTTCCGCGCTTGAAGCGGGGGCCAGCCCCCGCCCCACAGGATATTCGGCTCAAGGTGAATATGCAAAGTCGTTACTTTGCATATTAGTCGTCTGCAAAGAGTTCGCTCTGGCCGGAAGGGTCTTCGTCATCTTCATCGGGCTTTTGCGACGAACCGGGCAACGGGCGGTTGTCCAGCAGACCTGCGGCGCGCAAATCCTTCAGACCCGGCAGATCGCGGGCGGATTCAAGGCCGAAATGATCAAGGAAAGTCTCGGTCACCACAAAGGTGACGGGGCGTCCGGGCGTCATGCGCCGCCGACCGAAACGGATCCATTCCATTTCCAGCAATTGATCAATGGTGCCACGACTGACAGCAACGCCCCGGATTTCTTCGATTTCTGCGCGGGTGACCGGCTGGTGATAGGCGATGATTGCCAGGGTTTCGATGGCGGCGCGGCTGAGTTTGCGTTGCTCCACCACCTCTTTCTGCATCAGGTGACCGAGATCGGGCGCGGTACGGAAGGCCCAACCGTCTCCCACCCGCACCACGCGCACCCCCCGCCCCTCGTAGCGGCGGCGCAGATAGGCCAGCGCCTCTGCCGGGTCGCAGCCATGCGGCAGGCGACGTTCCAGCTCTGTCAGTGTCATCGGTTCGGTTGCGGCAAACAGGATCGCCTCCACCATGCGTTCCTGCTCGGCGATCGGGGGGGCGTCGAACAGGCTTTGTTCGCGGTCGGTCATTCCGGCCTCCGGTCTGGGGCGGCGATCTGGATCGGCGCGAAGGTTTCGCCCTGCCGAATGCGGAGTTGGCCGCGCTTGGCCATCTCCAGAATCGCCGCGAAATGGGCCGCAACCGAGGAGCGGCGGCGCATCGGCTGCGCATCCCAGCCCTCGGGCATCCAGCTTTCCAGATCGGACCAGTCGCCCAGATAGCCCAGCAACCCGCGCATGCGATCCAGCGCCTGTTCCATGGTGAACACGTCGTGGCGATCCATCACGAAGGGGCGGAATTCGTCCTTGGTGCGGATGCGGGCATAGGCGCGCATCAAGTCGATCAGCGAGGCGCTGTAAACCACCTTGCGGGCGCGTGTGACCTCCTCCGGTGCGCCGCGCACAAAGAAGTCGCGTCCGCGTTGGTCCCGTGCCATCAGACGGGCCGCAGCATCGCGCATCGCGGCGAGGCGCTCCAACTGAAAGGCCAGATGGGCGGCAAGATCCTCGGCCGAAGGCCCTTCGTCACTTGGGTCGGGCGGCAACAGCAGGCGTGATTTCAGATAGGCCAGCCAGGCGGCCATCACCAGATAATCGGCAGCCAGTTCGATCCGCAGCGCCTTGGCCTTGTTCACGAACAGCATGTATTGCTCGGCCAGTTGCAGCACCGAAATGCGCCGCAAATCCACCTTTTGTGTGCGCGACAGTGACAGAAGCAAGTCGAGCGGGCCTTCAAATCCGTCTACATCGACGATCAGGGCTTCGGCAGCCAGACGGTCATTCACCGTCTGCCCTTGCTGTTCCTCTACCCAGTCGCGGTCAGACATGGGCGCCGATCAACGCGTCATGCTCGGCGCGAAGCGCGGCCAGATCGGCAGGTTCGGGGGCGCAGCGGGCCACAAGGGCCGCGTCAATCCGCGATTGCACCAAATGCCCCGCGACCTTGGCGGTGGCCGCAAATTCCGCCAGCGTCCCCTTGCAATGCAGCGCCAGATCGCAGCCCGCCGCCATGGCGCGCGCTGCGCGTTCCTCGACCGTGCCGGACAGGGCCTGCATGTTCAGATCATCGGTCATGATCAGCCCGGAAAAGCCGATCTCCTCGCGCAGAACCCGCATCATCGGGGCTGAACAGGTGGCGGGTTGATCATCAAAGGCGGAAAATACGATATGCGCGGTCATGGCCAGCGGCAGGTCGTTCAACGCATGAAAGGCCGCAAAATCGCTCTGGCGCAGCGTTTCGGCATCAGCCGTGACGGTTGGCAAATCATGATGCGTATCAGCATTGGCCCGACCATGGCCGGGCATATGCTTGACCACCGGCAGCACGCCGCCTGCCAAGTGCCCCTCTGCCGTGGCGCGGCCCATGGCAATCACCGTGGCCAGATCGGTGCCATAGCAGCGATTGTGCAGGAACGGATGAGTGACATCGGTGGCGATGTCGAGGCAGGGGGCGCAATTGCCATCAATCCCCACCTCCAGCAACTCCGCAGCAATCAGCCGGGCACGCAGCCACATCATGCGGGCTGCCCCCTCACCTGCTGCGCGCACAGCCTCCAGCGGCGGCAACCATTCAGCCCAATGCGGCGCGCGCAGGCGCTGCACACGCCCGCCCTCCTGATCCACGAAGACCGGAGCGTTCCAGCCGACAGTTTCGCGCAGATCGCTGGTCAGGCGGCGCAGTTGATCCGGGGTATCTACATTTCGGGCAAACAGGATGAAGCCGAAGGGATCGGCCTCACGATAAAAGGCACGTTCCTCGGCGGAAAGCGCCAGCCCTTCGACACCGAAGATCGTGGCCCCACGGCTCATCGCAGGGTCACCGGGATGCAATCGGTGTTTTCGGCAGTCAGGGCCGAGCAGAAGCGGCGGGCATCGGCCTCATCGCCAAAGCCCTCGGCGCGCAGGCGATAGAAGGTGCGCCCGCCA
>CALKAA010000260.1 GCA_937983495.1 uncultured Gemmobacter sp.
GGTTTTCGGGGTTTTTTCATGGCCGGATGGGCCGGAGGCGAAGATGGGCAAGGATTGGAAGACGCGCACCACGCTGGTGCATGAGGGCAGCCGCCGCAGCCAATATGGCGAGATGGCCGAGGCGATCTTTCTGACCCAGGGCTTTGTCTATCCCACCGCCGAGGCGGCAGAGGCGCGGTTCGTCAAGACCGAGGGCGATGAGTTCATCTATGCCCGTTACGGCAACCCCACGACCCGGATGTTCGAGGAGCGCATCGCGGCGCTGGAGGGCACTGAGGATGCCTTTGCGACGGCCAGCGGCATGGCGGCGGTGAATGGCGCGCTGGTCTCGATGCTGCGGGCGGGGGATCATGTGGTCTCGGCCCGGGCTTTGTTCGGGTCTTGCCTCTATATTCTGGAGGAGATTCTCGGGCGCTATGGCGTGGAGGTGACCTTTGTCGATGGCGCCGACTTGGGCGCGTGGCGGGCGGCGATGCGGCCGGGCGTGACCAAGGCGGTGTTCTTTGAGAGCATGTCGAACCCGACGCTGGAGCTGGTGGATATTGCCGCTGTGTCGGAGATCGCCCATGAAGCGGGGGCTTTGGTGGTGGTGGACAATGTGTTCTCCACGCCCATTTTCAGCCGGGCGGTCGATCTGGGGGCGGATGTGGTGGTCTATTCCACCACCAAGCATATCGACGGGCAGGGCCGCGCCTTGGGCGGCGTGATTTGCGGCACGCAAGACTTCATCCGCAAGGTGGTGGAGCCCTATATGAAGCATACGGGGGGCTCGATGAGCCCGTTCACCGCCTGGATCATGCTGAACGGCATGGCGACGCTGGACCTGCGTTGCCGCGCGATGGCCGAGAGTGCCTTGCAGGTGGCCAAGGCTTTGGCGGCGGATGAGCGGCTGTCGAAGGTGATCTTTCCGGGGCTGGAGAGCCACCCGCAGCACGATCTGGCGATGGCGCAGATGGGGTCGGGCGGCACCATGGTTGCCTTTGAGGTTAAGGGCGGCAAGGACGCGGCCTTCCGCGCGATCAACGCCTTGGAAATCATCAAGATTTCCAACAATCTGGGCGATGCCAAGTCGATCGCCACCCACCCCGCCACCACCACGCACCAGCGCCTGCCCGACGCGCAGAAGGCCGCCCTTGGCATCACGCCGGGGCTGATCCGGCTGTCAGTGGGGCTGGAGGATGCAGGCGACCTGATCGCCGATCTGAAACGCGGGCTGGACCGGGTGTAAGCTGGGAGTTGGCAGATGGCTGTGCGATATTTCATCACCTTGGCCATCTGCTTTCAGATGAGCGCTTGCGTCACTGGAGAGGTGGACGCCGTTGACCGCTCCAATTTCGACTACTAGAGGTAGGGTTCATATCCAATCTGTTGAACAGGCCGAGAATGGCGCACTGTCTGTTGCTTTCAAGATTGAAAATGACACCCAGGCGTCGATTTGCTTTTATGATGCGCAAGTCAATTTTTTACGTGATTTTATGACCGCAGACATGAGATGGGCTATTTTTGATGCGGCTGAACATGGCTTTCCCGATTTCTTGTTTGACGGAACTGTTTATCAAAATCATGTGATTACGCGCATAGAGCCTGGGGCCGCTCGGAGCAAATGGCTGGTTGTCCAGCCTTTTGAGAAGGCTGTGCTCGGCAATGAGGCGGTTGAAGTTGGGCCGGTGCCGGATGGTCAATCCGCTATCATGAGGGTGGGCGTTTTCATTGTGAATTGCCGCGAGCAGCCTTCCCGTCTTGCCCGTGGTAAGGTCGATTTTAAGGCTGTATTCTCTGAGTTTCAGGACATATCCAGATATGGTGAGGGGCTTTGGCGGCGCGGAGGCGCCCAATTGGGCGAGTAGGGGCTTCACGAAAATATATAGGTCTTTGCGCAGTTTTTCCTGCCACATGAACGCGCCGTCCCCCGACACGTGCCCGTGATCCGGGGCGATATGGCACTGGTCCCGGCCCGCTGTCTTCTGCATGATGGGGCCGTTCAGGTGGAGGCTGCGATGTGGCGGGTGATTGGGTTGGTGCTTTTGGCGGGGGTTGGTGCGGCGGTGATCTATCCCAAGCAGGCGCGGTTGGGGGCGCAGGTTTTGGGCGGGCTCGTGGTGGCCCCCTCGGTGCCCGAGGCGGCGGCCTGGGGCAGAAT
>CALKAA010000261.1 GCA_937983495.1 uncultured Gemmobacter sp.
GCGCCCGCCACTGGTGGCCGACTGGATCACCCGCCCCTTGCCCGCCATCAGCTCGCCGAACTGGCCGGCGATCTTGTCCCAGGCCGCGCGGGCCTCATCGGCGGTGTCAAAGGCCCCAAACTGCACCAGCCGTGTGCCAGCCGCCAAGGAGCCGGCGTCAACCTCGCGGCTTGCGGTTTGCAGCGCGGCTGCAACGGCGGCATCGGTGCCCGTTGCGGCGGCCGTTACCATCCCAGCAGGTCGGGCAAGCGGGCGCAATGATTTTCCCAGCCCGCCGGGCACCACAGGAGCATCCGCGATTGCCGCGTCGCTGGCCGGGGCAGCAAGGGGCGCGGCACCTTGGGCGATACTGTCGGCCAAGGCCAGCACATCTGCGGACGCAGTGATCTCTGGGGCCGAACCCAAAGGTGCGACGGTGGTCAGAGGGTCCAGAGGTGAATCTGCGGCCGCCTGTTCTGGCAAGGCGGCAGGCTCCTGCGGCACAGGGGCCAACAAGCTCGCAGGGGGCTGAGGTGCCAGACCGGGCGCATCCTCTTCGGCCAGATCAACCGGACGCGGGGCCAGAATGATTTCCTCGGGTAAAGGAGTGGCCGCCCCCACGGCAGCCACATCATTGACCGACAGCCCCTGATGCGCCGTCACGGCACCGCCCGGATTTTCAGGGGCCACGCGCATCGGTCCTTCCAGCGCCTTGATGACGGGAATGCCAACGACATTGCGCACGGCAATCTTGTAGCCCCACCAGCATGCGCCAAGCGCCAGACCCAGGGACATGATCCCACCCGCCATTGTCACAAAGCTGCGGCGGCGCGGTGCAGCAGCCTGGCGATCATAGCCCGCCGCTGCGTAACGGTCATAGTTCAACTCTGCCATGTTCTGCCCCATGGGTGCAGGGGCAGACGTGCCACCCCGCCGGTATGCCTGTTCCTCCCGGCGGGGCGCCATTATCAGCGCATTTCCTCGACCGGGGTGACGCCCAGAATAGCAAGACCAGCGCAAATCACAACGCCCACAGCGCGGGCAAGGCCGATTTTCGCCTGCGTCACAGCCGCATCTTCCTGCACGAAACGCAAGGAAGGCTCATCATTGCCGCGGTTCCACAGCCCGTGAAGATCAGAGGCCAGCTCATAAAGGTAGAAGGCCACACGATGCGGCTCGTTCCCCTTGGCAGCAATCTCGACCAGACGCGGCCATTCGGCCAGCTTCCCGATCAGCGCAAGTTCGGCAGGGTGGTTCAGCAGGGCCAGATCGGCACCCGCCAATGTGGTGTCATCGACCGCCACCCCCGCCTCGCGCGCCTTGCGCAAGACCGAGTTGATGCGGGCATTGGCATATTGGACGTAGAAAACCGGGTTGTCCTTCGACTGTTCCATCACCTTGTCAAAGTCGAAGTCCAGCGCCATGTCATTCTTGCGGGTCAGCATGACAAAGCGGGTGACATCGGCCCCCACTTCCTCGACCACATCGCGCAAGGTCACGAAAGTGCCCGCGCGTTTCGACATCTTGAAGGGTTCGCCATTCTTGAACAGCTTCACAAGCTGGATCAGCTTGATATCCAGCGGCACACGCCCCCCGGACAGGGCCGAGACCGCCGCCTTCATCCGCTTCACATAGCCACCATGATCGGCACCAAAAATGTCGATCAGCTGATCGAAGCCGCGCTGCACCTTGTTGTAATGATAGGCGATATCGGGCGCAAAATAGGTCCAGCTGCCATCCGATTTCATCACCGGGCGATCCACGTCATCGCCATGCGCGGTGGAGCGGAACAGGGTCTGCTCGCGCGGTTCCCAATCTTCGGGGGTCTTGCCCTTTGGCGGCTCCAGCACGCCATCATAGATCAGGTCCATCCCGCGCAGCGTCTCGATTGCCGCTTCAATCTGGCCTGTGCCGTAAAGCGCCTTCTCGCTGGAATAGACATCCATCCGCACGCCAAGCGCCGCCAGATCCTCGCGGATCATCGCCATCATCGCCTCGGTGGCAAATTCGCGCACATCCTCCAGCCAGACGGATTCGGGCTGGTCGATCAGGCTGGTGCCGTATTTGGCCTTCAATGCCTCGCCCACCGGGATCAGGTAATCGCCGGGATACAGACCCTCACGGATTTCCGGCTCCAGCCCATTGGCCTCGCGGTAGCGCTCATAGGCGCTGCGGGCCAGCACATTGACCTGCCCGCCGCCATCATTGATGTAATATTCGCGCGTCACCTGCCAGCCCGCAAAGGCCAGCAGATTGGACAGCGCATCGCCCACCACGGCACCACGCACATGACCCACATGCATCGGCCCGGTCGGGTTGGCGCTGACAAATTCCACGTTCACCTTGGTTCCCGCACCCAGGGTCGAGCGGCCATAATCGGTGCCGGTGGTCAGGATGGTCTTGACCAGATCCTGCCAGACGCCGGGTACCAGACGCATATTGAGGAAACCCGGCCCCGCCACCTCGGCCGAGGCCACGCGCGGATCGGCGGCCAGACGGGCGGCCAAGGCCTCGGCGATCACACGCGGCTGTTGGCCTGCGGGTTTGGCCAGCACCATGGCGGCATTGGTCGCAATGTCGCCATGCGCGGGATCACGCGGTGGCTCGACCGCGACGGCCCCCAGATCGAGGCCCGCGGGCAGCAGCCCGGCCTCGGTCATGGCCCCCAATTCGGCGATCACAAGCTTGCGCAGTTCGGTGAACAGGTTCATCTCTCACGTCCTTCCTAGCCCTCCGGCTCTTGCCAGAGGGCGGAAGGCGGGTCAAGTTCGCGGCGTTGCGGGGGCCGATTTCGTCAGAAAATGCAGCGTCATGACCAGCACCGCAACAGCCCAGACGGGAAACGGCGTGGCCCGCAAGGCCTGCATCCCCGCCGCATAGCGCGGCGGGTCCAGAAAAGCGAGGCCGATCAGCGCGAAAATCCCCAGCACAGAGGCCGGACGGATCGCGCGGTTGATGGTCTCGATCGCGCCCGGAAGGGTCGGGTTATCCGCCTCCTGCAACAGATCGGAAATCCGCTTGAGGCGGGCGCTATCGCTGAGGAAATTCAGCCCCATGCTGCCACCCGCATGCGATGTTGCGCCTCGGTCAGGTGCAGCGCAGGCGAGATGAACTCCTCGGCCCGCAAAATCCAGCCCCCCTTGCCGCCATCGCGCCTCCGGCAATATTTGCGGCTGGAGGGGCGAGCATCCCCGAGGCTGTAATAGTAGTCGCGTCGCGCCACGCCATAGGCATCGGCCAATTGCGGCACCTCGGCCGCAGCCCGATGCGCGGCGGCCAGAGTTTTGGGGCCAAGTTTGCCATCCGCCACCACGGGCCAGCCCAGACGCGTCAGCAAGCGTTGCAGGATGCGCACCGCATTGGCTCCGGCATTCACATACATATCAAAAACCGAGGCCTGAATTTGCAAAGGCAGGTTTGCCAAACCGGGTTTTGCAAAGTAATCGGTCAGGAAAATCTCGACCGCCTGAGCCCGTGTCAACCTTCGCACATCCGCCGGGGTCACCCGGCCATCCCCATCGAGATCGCGCCCCAGACGGCGCATGGTGTGGATGGTGACGCCGAAATTGGTCGCTCCCCCCGGATCGTCGGGGTCATTCACATAGCCGCCCTCGCGGGCGACAATCTCTTCGGCAAGATCACGCACCGATTTTTCGCGCATCGTTTTCATGGCCAGCCCTCTGCAAAGAGGTTGAGCCTCGCGCGGAACGGTTAACCCTGCCGTAACCCTGCGTGCGTTACGATCCGCCCTGATCCGGCACCTGGTACACGCCTTGTTCTTTCAGCGCCTCCATCACCTCTTTCGGCATATAGCTTTCGTCATGTTTGGCGAGGATTTCTGTCGCTTCAAAGGTGCCATTGACCAGAACCCCGGTGCCAATCATGCCCTGGCCTTCCGTGAACAGGTCGGGCAAGACACCGGTGAAGCGAACCGGCACCACCTCGGCACCATCCGTCACGTTGAAGCTGACCGTTTCGCCCTGCCCGCGCACAAGGCTGCCCGGTTCGACCAGACCGCCCAGGCGAAAGACCTCACCCTCCTCGGGCGGTTCGGCGATGACCTGCGCAGGGGCACGGAAAAAGTTGATGCCGTCGCGCATCGCATAGCCGATCAGCGCGGTAGATCCGGCCAAGGCCACAAAGGCCAAAGCCAAAATCTGAATACGCCGGGTCTTTTTCAGCCCCTTCATCCTCGCCTCCTTACGGGAAGACGGGCGCGAGCATCAGGCCCGCGCTCTCCTCCAGCCCCAACATCAGGTTCGCGTTCTGGATGGCCTGCCCCGAGGAGCCCTTGGTCAGGTTGTCCAGCACCGCCACCACCAGCGTGCGGCCCGGAATCCGATCCGCCACCACGCCGATATGGCACAAATTGGAGCCGCGAATATCGCGTGTCGAGGGGAGTGCGCCGAAAGGTAGCACCTCGATGAACGGTTCCAGCGCATAGCGCGCCTCCAGCGCCGCCCAGCAAGTCTTCGCATCGCCCTTGACATAGACCGAGGCGAGGATGCCCCGGTTCATCGGCGCGAGATGCGGGGTGAATTGCACCAGCACAGGCCGCCCGGCGATCTTGCTGAATTCCTGGTCAAACTCGCCCAGATGCCGGTGCTTGCCGCCCGCAGAATAGGCATAGGTGCCTTCCGAGAGTTCAGCATGCAGCAGGTTTTCCTTCAAGGACCGCCCTGCCCCCGACACCCCGCATTTCAGATCGAGCAGAATATCATCCAGATCAATGCAGCCCGCCTCGATCAAGGGGCGGATCGCATATTGCCCGGTCGCGGCATTGCAGCCGGTGCCCGCACAAAGCCGCGCCGCGCGGATGTCTTCGCGGTAAAACTCGGTCAGGCCATAGACCGCCTCGGATTGCAAATCCGGTGCGGCATGCGGTTGGCCATACCATTTTTCGTATTCCGCCACATCGCGCAGCCGAAAATCGGCGGAAAGATCGACGATCTTCAAATCGCGCGGCAAAGCCTTGATGACAGCCTGACTGGTGGCATGGGGCAGCGCGCAAAAAGCGAGATCAACCTTTGCAAAATCAATCTCATCAATTTTGCAAAGTCTTGGCAGGCTCAGATGCCGCAAAAACGGAAAGACCTCGGCCATCTCCAGCCCGGCCTTGCGGTCAGCCGACAGCGCCACGATCTGCATCTGCGGATGGCTGGCGATCAGGCGCACCAGTTCGGCCCCCGTATAGCCAGATGCCCCAAGGATCGCGATGCGCTTTTTCATGGTTCGCCCCTATGCAGAATTGCGCCCCTTCTTTGCGGTGCGAGGGGCAACGATGCAAGAGGATTTGGCACTCAGGCTGCTTCGAACACGATTTGGCGGCGCAGGAATTGCGTCGCCTTGGAGGAAACATAGGCCGGGTCGCCCGTGGTCAGAAACTTCGATTGGGTGCCGCTGCCAAGGAACTCTGGCCGCCGCGCCAGATAATCGCCCAGGCTTTCCGCCACGAGATTGGCCTGGCTAAACACCTTTACATCCGGGCCAAGCGATTCCTGAAAGGCCTTTTGCATCAAGGGGTAGTGTGTGCAGCCCAGGATGGCGGCCTGCGGCTGCGGCATGCGGCGTTTCAGGCTTTCGACATGGCTGCGCACCAAGGCATCCGCCAGTATTTCGTCCCCCTGCTCAATGGCGTCCACCACACCGCCACAGGGTTGCGCCTCCACATCCACCCCGATGGCGCGGAACGCCAGTTCGCGCTGAAAGGCGCGGCTGGCCACGGTGGCAGGGGTCGCAAACAGCGCCACATGTTTCACCGAGACTTCGCGCGGGGGCGAATTGTCGCCCCATTGCCGTTCCGTCAGCGCCTCGATCAGCGGCACAAAGACCCCCAGCACGCGCTTGTTCGGCGGCAGCCAGGTTTCCTGCATCCGTTTCAGCGCGGCTGCCGAGGCGGTGTTGCAGGCGAGGATCACCAGATCGCAGCCCTCATCCCACAGGCGCTGCGTGGCAGCGCAGGTCAGGTTGAAAATGTCATCATGGGTGCGCACCCCGTAAGGCGCATGGGCATTGTCGCCAAAATAGACAAAGGGCACATCGGGCAGTTTGCGGCTGACCGCATCCAGCACCGTGAGGCCACCCAGACCTGAATCGAACACACCAACTGCCATCGCCTGCCCTCCCTCTGACGGGGTGATTTGGCAAAGCATACGCCTGGCGCGCGGCGGGGAAAAGCGCATATCGGCTTTGCAATGCTTCGCCCGTCATTTTGCAAAGCGCCGGGCAATTTGCAAAACTGCCCGGCCCGATTTGCAACTCAGGCCGCAAGCCGGGGCGCATCGCCCCCCGCCCGGATCAGCGCGATCAACTCGGCCCGCCGGGTTGCCGCCTTGGCCGCATTGGCCAGCTTGACCGGACCATAGCCCCGGATGGTCAGCGGCAGTTCCAGCAGTTCGCGCAGCGCGGCTTCTGTCGCCGGGGTCAGCAAAGGCAAAAGCGCATCCAGATCGGCCTCGTATTCGGCAATCAGCGCGCGTTCCATCTTGCGCTCCGGATGCCAGCCGAACGGGTCCAGCGCCGTGCCGCGCAGGCGCTTCATTGCGGCCAGCAGCCGGAACACCGGCAAGATCCAGGGCCCGAAAGCACGCTTTTTCGGGCGGCCATCGGCCCCTTTGCCCGGCAGAACCGGCGGCGCGAGGTGGAACGTGGGGCGCAAATCGCCGGTCAGATGGTCTTTCGCCTTTTCAAGGGTTTGCAGATGCAGCCGCGCGACCTCGTATTCATCCTTATAGGCCAGCAGCTTGTGATACCCTTTGGCAAGCGACAGCCGCAGGCTGGCGGGGGCGGCGTTCACACGCGCCAGATAGCGCGCGGACAGCCCCTCATCCTGCCAATCCCGCAGATGCGCCGCACGAAAGGCCACCGGGTCCACCGGGGCGACCGGCACCGGCACCATCAGCGCCAGCGCCTGATCGGGGAAGGCCTGTGCAAAGCGGCCCAGATCGAAGGCGCGCAAATTCGCCTCCACCCCTGCCCCATTCAGCCGCACCGCCTCGCGCAGCGCGGCCAGCGACAGCGGCACCAACCCGCCCTGCCAGGCCATGCCCAACAGCACCATGTTGGAATAGATCGAATCCCCCAGCATCACCCGCGCAAATTCGGACGTATCCAGAAACCCCACGCCCTCGCGCAGCCGGGCCTGCAATGCCACGCGCAGATCCTCGGTCGGGATGCGGAATTCGGTGTTGCGGGTGAATTCGCCGGTCACGATGTCATGATCGTTCACCACGGCCCGGGTGCGCCCGGTTGTCATCAGCCCGAGCGTCTTGGCCCCGGCGGTCACCACCAGATCACCGCCAATCACCGCGTCAGCCTCGCCGACCGCCACCCGGATTGCGGAAATATCGGCCGGCTGCTCGGCGATCCGGCAATGGATATGCACCGCGCCCCCCTTCTGGGCGAGCCCCGCCATCTCCATCATGCCGGCACCCTTGCCATCCAGATGCGCCGCCATCGCGAGAATGGCGCCAATGGTCACCACGCCGGTGCCCCCCACGCCGGTGATGACGATGTTATGCGTGCCCCGGATCGCGGGCAGCGCAGGCATGGGCAGATCGGGCAACGTCAGCGCCCGCCCTTCGGCCTTGCGCGGCTTTGCGCCCTCCAGTGTCACGAAAGAAGGACAGAAGCCTTGCACGCAGGAAAAATCCTTGTTGCAGGAGCTTTGGTCTATGGCGCGCTTGCGGCCCAGCTCGGTTTCCACCGGCACGACCGAGACGCAATTCGACTGCACGCCGCAATCGCCGCAGCCCTCGCAGATGTCGGTGTTGATGAAAACCCGCTTGTCGATCTCGGGGAAGCTGCCCTTCTTGCGACGGCGGCGCTTTTCGGCGGCGCAAGTCTGCACATAAAGCAGCACCGTCACCCCCGGCACGGTGGCGAGGCGCTTTTGCACCACCTCCAGCGCGTCGCGGGTGTAAATGCTGATGCCTGCGGGGAATTTCGACAGGTCGAGATTTTCCTTCGGGTCATGCACCAGCGCCAGTTCGCGCACGCCCATGGCCAGAACTTCCCGCGCAATGCGGCTTGGCGTCAGCCCGCCCTCGTTGAACTGACCGCCGGTCATCGCAACGGCATCGTTGAACAGGATCTTGTAGGTGATGTTCACATTGGCCGCCAAAGCCGCCCGCAGGGCCTGCGCGCCGGAATGGTTATAGGTGCCATCGCCAAGGTTCTGGAACACATGGTCGCGGGTCGAAAACGGCGCCTCGCCGATCCAGTTCGCCCCTTCGCCCCCCATATGGGTGAAGCCGCTGGTGTCGCGGTCCATCCATTGCACCATATAGTGACAGCCGATGCCCGCATAGGCGCGGCTGCCCTCCGGCACTTTGGTCGAGCTGTTATGCGGGCAGCCCGAGCAGAAATAGGGCAGTCGCGCCGCCATGTCGCGGGCATTGTCGGCGCGCCGCGCCTCGCCGATGCGCGCAAGGCCCGCTTTCACCGCCTCGGTGCCGCGGCCTTCCTCGATCAGGATGCCGCCGATCTTTTCGGCAATCATCAGCGGGTCGAGCGCATAGCGCGTCGGGAACAGCTCTTCCTTGGTGCGGTCATGATGCCAGCCCAGCACACGGCGGCCCCGGCGATCGTCAAAGATCGCCTCCTTCACCTGCACCTCGATCAGCTTGCGCTTTTCCTCGATGACGATGATGATCTCCAGCCCCTCGGCCCAGTCATGAAAGCCCTTCATGTCCAGCGGGAAGGTTTGGCCGACCTTGTAGGTGGTGATCCCCAGCCGCTCGGCCTCGGCCCCGTCGATGCCCAGCAGCGACAGCGCATGGCTGAGGTCGAGCCAGTTCTTGCCCGCCGCCACCATGCCGATCTTGGCACCAGGCCGCCCCCAGATGCGCTTGTCCATGCCATTGGCATGCGAGAAGGCCTCGGCGGCAAAGCGCTTGAAGTCGATCATCCGCGCCTCTTGCGCGACCGGCGTGTCGCCCAGCCGGATGTTGAGGCCGCCGGGCGGCATGCGGAATTCCGGCATGACAAAGCGCTGGCGGAACGGGTTGCCATCCACCACCGCCGTGGCCTCCACCGTATCCTTCATGGTTTTCAGCCCGACCCAAAGCCCAGAAAACCGGCTGAGCGCCCAGCCATAGAGCCCGTAATCCAGCACTTCCTGCACGCCCGCGGGGCTGACCACCGGCATATAGGCATCGACCATCGCCCAGTCGGATTGGTGCAAAACGGTGGAGCTTTCGCCGGTGTGATCATCGCCCATGGCCATCAGAACGCCGCCGAAACGGCTGGTCCCGGCCATATTGGCATGGCGCATCACGTCGCCCGTGCGGTCCACCCCCGGCCCCTTGCCATACCACAGCGCGAACACGCCCTGATGCCGCCCTTCACCGCGCAGTTCCGCTTGCTGGCTGCCCCAGATCGCGGTTGCCGCCAGATCCTCGTTCAGGCCGGGCTGAAAGCGGATCTGTGCGGCCTCCAATTCCCGCGCGGCCTTTTGCATGGTCAGATCCACCGCCCCCAGAGGCGAGCCGCGATAGCCGGTGCAAAGCCCCGCCGTATCAAGGCCCTCGGCCTGATCGCGCGCCCGCTGCATCAGCATCAGCCGCACCAAAGCCTGCGTGCCGTTCAACAGAACCGGCGTTTTCGTGAGATCATAGCGATCCGCCAGCGACACGCCCTGACGGATTCCATTCTGCACGTTCATTCCGCACCTCCCCATGCATCGTGAACTTTTCTCGATGATAGGTCAAAAATGCTGACCTACAAAGGGGGAAATTTGCGACATTCCCCCATTTACGCGCAGATTTGGGTAACTATGTAAGCGCATAGATGTTAGCGGTAGAAAAACAGGCACAGAGTTTCGTGATGGATTGGGACAAGCTCAGAATATTTCACGCCGTGGCGGATGCGGGCAGCCTGACCCATGCGGGGGATACCTTGCATCTGAGCCAATCTGCCGTTTCGCGACAGATCCGCGCGCTGGAAGAAAGCCTGAATGTCACCCTGTTCCACCGCCATGCCCGAGGACTGATTCTCACTGAACAGGGCGAGTTGCTGTTTGACGCCACCACCTCGATGGTGAAACGCCTCGATGCCACCGCCGCCCGCATCCGCGACAGCGAGGATGAGGTGTTTGGCGAGCTGCGCGTGACGACGACAACCGGCTTTGGCACGCTCTGGCTGGCCCCGCGTCTGGCGAAACTTTACGCCAAATACCCGGCGGTGAAGATCGACCTGATGCTGGAAGAACGCGTGCTCGACCTGCCGATGCGCGAGGCCGATGTGGCAATCCGCATGAAGGAACCCAGCCAGGCTGACCTGATCCGGCGACGCCTGATGAACATCAAAATGCGGCTCTATGCGTCAGAAGCCTATCTGGAGCAGCATGGCACACCGATTTCGATGGAGGATTTCAGCGCGCATCGCCTGATCTGCCAGCATGCCGGCACAGCGCAGGTTTCGGCGGGTGCGTTGCTGGTGGCGCAGTTGATGAGCCATGACATCCCCTCCACCCTGACGGTGAACAACTATTTTGGTGTGTTGCAGGGGGTGTTGGCCAATCTGGGTATCGGGGTGCTGCCGGATTATGTGACCGAGGATTTCCCGCATCTCGTGCGCGTGCTGCCAGAGGTGGAGTCGAACGAGGTGCCGGTGTTTCTCGCCTGCCCGGAAGAATTGCGCCATTCCAAACGTGTCTCGGCCTTCCGCGATTTCGTGACCGAGGAAATTTTCACCTTCCGCAAGCAGAACCCGGCCTGAGCGCGGCTCTGACCTCGCACGCGCATCAAGGGCCTCCCGCAACGGGGGGCCTTTCGCATTTGGGCAATCTTTACAATTTGCCATATCTTTCAGCAGCTTGCCCCAGACGCAGCAAAGCCATGCGCCAAACGCATGGCGGCCATGCCGCAGGCGCAGCATGTTCAGCCTTGCACGGAATCGCGCGCAGGCCTACATCCCCGCTTGAAGGCAGCGGTTGAGTTCTTCTCTCGCCGCCTTCATACCTCCCTGTTGGACTTGGGCCGAGCTTCTGCTCGGCCTTTTTTTTGGTTTTCAGGGAGTTTCGCACAAATGCCCGTCAATGCGGCAGCGCAGCAAGCCGTTTGCGCAGAAACAATGCATCCGCAGCAGAGGGCGCGCGGGCGATGGCCTCGGCATAGGCGGCGCGCGACTCAGTCCAGCGTGACATGCGGCTGAACCACTCAGCCCGAACCGCATAGAGCGGTTGATAATCGGCCAGCATTTCCGCGACGGAGGCCAGCACCGCGTTAGAGGCCTCCAGCAGCCCCAGTTCCATCAACACCACAGCCCGGTTCAGATGCACCACCGGCGAGGGTTCAAAGCGCAGCAGCGCATCGTAAAGCGCCAGGCTTTGCCGCCAGTCGGGGCCATCAGGGGCCATGATGCACGCCGCCAGCGCTGCCTTGATCTGGAACGGGCCGGGGCTGCGGCGTGGCAATGCGGCCTGCAACAGCGTCTCGGCCTCGGCCAGCAAAGCCGCATCCCATGCTGCGCGGTCTTGCTCCACCGGTGGCACCAGCGCCCCATCCGGGCCGATACGGGCGGCGTGTCGGGCATGGGTCAGGCTCAGCAGCGCCAGCAGCCCCTCCGCCTCGGCCTGATCCGGGCAGAGCCGCAGCAAAAGCCGTGCCAGAAAGAGCGCTTCTTCGCAGAGATCACGGCCCGTTTTGGGGCCCTGCCCGTAACCCTGATTGAAAATCAGATAGATGACATCCAGCACCGCCCCCAGCCGGGCTGCCCAGTCCTCTGGGCCGGGCACCACGAACCCCGCGCCAGATTGTGCCAACCGTGCCTTGGCCCGGCTGATCCGCTGCCCCATGGTTGGCTCCTGATCCAGAAAGGCGGCGGCAATCTGGCTGGTGGTCAGGCCCGCAATGCTGCGCAGGGTCAGCGCCACCTGGCTTTTGCGATCCAGCGCCGGGTGGCAGCAGGTGAAGATCAGCCGCAGCCGTTCATCCGCAATCTCCTCGGGAAGGTCCGCCTCCTCGCGCAGCAAAGGCGCCAGATCACGCGCCTTTTGCGCCTCGCGCCCTTCCTTGCGGATACGGTCGATGGCTTTGCGCACTCCCACTTTCAACAGCCAGCCCATCGGACTGTCCGGCGGTCCCTGCCGCGCCCAGTGCTGCGCGGCAGAGGCCAGCGCCTCGGCCAAGGCCTCTTCGGCGCGGTCGAAATCTCCCAGCCGCGCCATCAAGGCGCGCCCCCTGGACGCTGCTTTCGGGTACCCTGGCGACGCTTTCCTGTGGCAGCGT
>CALKAA010000262.1 GCA_937983495.1 uncultured Gemmobacter sp.
CTTCCAATCTGCTCTGGCGCAGGCGGGGTGCGAGCGCATCCGGACCACACCGCTGCCCTATGTCTACTCGCTTCTGGTGTTTCGCACCTGCTGGATTTACTGCCTGCTGCTGCCACTGGCGCTGCTGGAACCTGCCGGCTGGCTCGCCCCCCTGTTTGCCGGGATCGTGGCCTATACATTCTTCGGGCTGGCCGAGGTGACCGAGGAACTGGCGCATCCCTTTGGCCAGACCGCGAACAGCTTGCCGCTGGATGCGATCTGCCGCGCGGTGGAGATCAGCCTTGCGCCGCATCTGGGCGAGGCGCCACCAGAGCCGCTGGCCCCGGTGGCGTTCCGGTTGGATTGAGGGAAAGCGCGCCCCGTGGGGAGTTGCGATATGTTCCGTCGACAGCATCACAACGATATTCTTGCTGCGCTTCGGGTGCTGGGTGATGATCTGCTGCTGAGGACGGCGTGCATGGCAGCTATGGCGATGGAGCTTGCGCGGGCGGGTGAAATTCAGGTGCCGCTGGGCACCCCCCTGTCCCCGGAGGCGTGACGGCGACAGGGGCTGCGCCAGACTGGCAAAGTGCATGACCAGCGCGGAATTACCGGCCCCTTCCCCTCTTGCATCCCCCCCCGCTTCTGCTAGGAAGCGCACGGTTTACAGGCTACTGGGGGGCGCCGATGCCACTTCTGGTGATGAAATTCGGCGGCACTTCCGTCGCGAACCTTGAGCGCATCGAGAATGCGGCGCAGAAGGTGCAGCGCGAGGTGGAGCGCGGCTATGACGTGATCGTCATTGTCAGCGCCATGTCCGGCAAAACAAACGAGTTGGTGGGTTGGGTCGAGGGCACGTCAAAGCTGTATGACGCGCGCGAATATGATGCCGTGGTGGCGAGTGGCGAGAATGTCACCGCCGGGCTGATGGCGCTGCGCCTGCAAGAGATGGGCGTTCCGGCGCGCAGCTGGCAGGGCTGGCAGGTGCCGATCAACACCACCGCCGCGCATTCCTCGGCGCGCTTCGTGTCGATCCCCCGCGACAATATTGATGCCAAGTTCAAAGAGGGCTTCAAGGTCGCCGTGGTGGCGGGCTTTCAGGGCGTCTCGCCCGAGGGCCGGATCACCACGCTGGGCCGGGGCGGCAGCGACACCACCGCCGTGGCCTTTGCCGCGGCCTTCGGTGCAGAGCGCTGCGATATTTATACCGATGTGGACGGGGTTTACACCACCGACCCGCGCGTGTCGGACAAGGCGCGCAAGCTGAGCAAGATCGCGTTCGAGGAAATGCTGGAGCTGGCCTCGCTGGGGGCCAAGGTCTTGCAGACCCGCTCGGTCGAGCTGGCAATGCGCTACAAGGTGCGGCTGCGCGTGCTGTCTTCGTTTGAAGACACGGATGAGAACTCTGGAACCCTGGTCTGCGACGAGGAGGAAATCATGGAATCGAAAGTCGTCTCGGGCGTCGCCTTCTCGCGCGATGAAGCGAAGATCACCCTGTTCACCATCGAGGATCGCCCCGGTGTGGCGCAGGCCATCTTTGGCCCGCTGGCCGAGGCGGGCGTGAATGTGGACATGATCGTTCAGAACATCTCTGAAAAGGATTATGACGACAGCCACCCCGGCGCCGTCACCGACATGACCTTCTCTTGCCCGATCAATCAGGTCGAGCGCGCGAAGAAGGCGATGGAAGATGCCCGCGCCGCCGGGGCCATCAAATATGACGAGCTGATCATCGACACCGATGTGGCCAAGGTCTCGGTCGTGGGGATCGGCATGCGCAGCCATGCCGGCGTCGCCGCCACCATGTTCAAGGCCCTGTCGAATGAGGGCGTGAACATCAAGGTCATCTCGACCTCGGAGATCAAGATCTCGGTGCTGATCGACCGGAAATACATGGAACTGGCCGTGCAGGCGCTGCATGACGCCTTCGGGCTGGACAAGGCCTGAAAGATCGGGGCCTGAGCCATCCGGCTTGCAAGACCAAAGACGCCCTGCCCTCACCGGCGGGGCGTTTTGCTTTTGTGGAGGGCGCGCACTTATTGGTTGATTACTTGCAGAATAAATCTATTCATCCGCGCACATGACGGATGAGGGGTGCCATGCAATTCAACTATATTTCCTTCGGTGACCGGGACAACGACGCCTTCACCAAAGGCACCATTGAAATGCCGCGCAGCCGGATGTTTGAATACACGCCCACCGACATTGAAAAGAGCCTTGAACGACTGGATGAGGCCGCGCTGGCCTATATCGAGGGGTTGCCGAGCTTTCTGTGCAGCGAGATCGGGGGCAATGGCAGCGGCCCCAACATGCGGGTGCTCTATGGTCGCGTCAGCACGGTGAAGGTCGAGGAAAGCAAAATCATCGCCGTCTTCACCGTGGAGCAGGATTTCGGCGAGATCGACTTCGAGACCGTCCGGGCGGCCCGTGCGGTTTTTGGCGCCGACAAGTTTCAGCTTTACCGCACCCATTGGGCCATCCGCAGCGGCAGCGCGACCACGATCCTGAAGGCGCTGGCGGTGTTGAAGCCTGCTATCGTTACGGCCCCGCCGACGGTTGCAGACCCGCAAGCAGTTCCTGACCGGAAGAAAGAAATCCGAACCGAGGTCAGCACCTTGGAAGGGTTTCTGAAAGCACTTTTCGAGGAAGCCAGTGAAGCGGCGCAGGCAGGTGCCCTGAGCGAAACCTTCTTTCGCGGCCACGGCGATGCCAGTTACGAACTGATCCCCTCGCTGTTGCGCAAGGCGAAAAACGGCGATTGGCAATACCTGCCGCATGAATACCGGCTGTGCAAGGAAATGCTGATCGCGCAGAATGAGGCCTTCCAGACCGACCATAGCTGCTTTGACCGGCTGGTGCGGATGCAGCATTACCGCCTGCCGACACGGCTGCTCGATATCACCAGCAACCCCTTGATCGCGCTGTATTTCGCCTGCGAAGACAATCATGATCAGGATGGCGAGGTGATCATCCTGCGGATCAACCAGACCGAAATCAAGTATTTCGATTCCGACACCGTGACCTGCATCTCGCATCTGTCGAACCTGACCCATGACCACAAGAACCAGCTTGACCTGCAAGCCGACGCGGCCCGGTTTCGCGACAATCCCGGCACGAAACGGCTGTTCGATCTGATCAAGAGCGAGAAACCCCATTTTGAAAATCGCATGGAGCCCGCCCATCTGGGCAGCGTGGTCTGCGTGAAGGCCAAGCAGACCAATACCCGGATCAAATCACAATCAGGGGCCTTCCTGCTGTTCGGCCACGAGGCCACCCTGCCCGAAGTCGGCCGCGACGGCATCAGCGTGGCGCGCATCACGATCCGCAACAAGGCCCATATCCTGAGGCAGTTGGACAGCATCAACATCAATGCCACCACGGTCTATCCCGGCATCGACGAGACCGCCAAACGCCTGCGCGCCCAATATCACGAGGCAACCTCTCACGAGACGGCGGCGGGCTGACCGCCCCGCCTCCGCCCCCCACACGCTCTGCAAACCAGCCTGCGCGTAGCGCCTTGCGCTGCCGCCGCACAGACTGTAATCCCAACACACCGGAAGTGTGGCCGAGTGGTTTAAGGCTCTGGTCTTGAAAACCAGCGAGGGGGAGACCCCTCCGTGGGTTCGAATCCCACCGCTTCCGCCATTTGATCTTGATATCATTGAATAATTTGACAACTCGGCAGACCACCCCCACATCTTACCCGCCATAAGAATTGCGCTGCCTTGCCATGCCGTGCGACAGGCTTTGGGCTGTATCAGCTGCGGTCGATGTCATTGGCGAGGGGACCTTGCGCGCGAACAGCGCATGTCACGCTCAGTGTGGCGCGGTGCGGCTAACCGGACGGTGACGAGCGCCCAACCGGATAGCCATCGTTAAAGAATAGGTGTTTTGGGGGCGAATTAACGGTCTGCGGGCTGAAGGCTGGGCGGGGAGCTTCTAATCGCGCCCCTTCCAAGCGTCTATTTTCGGCGAAGCCCCGCCGCATGAAGAGTTGCCTGATTGCGCATCCAAGCATCGTTGACGAGGTCGCGCCATTGCACAACTTCTATCATTCCTCTGAAATCGCCACTGAGGTTGCGGTACCGACCCTGGCCGCTCGCCGTACGATCCCAAGTGGCCAATTGATCCTGTAGATCACCCACGATGTCAGCCACAACATAACAATAAAAAATGCAATCATCCGCTATCCGGACCGCTTCACGCCCGAAGGTCTCGATTGCCCCGCCTTTGAGTTGGCGAAGATAGCGAGTGATCTGACCTTCAATCTGGTCTTCGACTTTCTTGTATTCCTTACGCCCTGGATGCTTGAACTCGACGATCATGAGCCAAGCCCGCAATCGCTGGTGCTCGCGCAATTCTGTTCAATTCTGCAAGGTGCTTCAGGATCGAATCCGGCGCGGGATAGGTAATGCCTGTCATCTCTTACAGTTCCGTTGTCGGCGCGGAGGTCTGGTTTAACCACAGCTCGACTGCAGGTGTCGGCTCAAAACGCTCGACAGATTCGACATAAGTCAGCTTCCCCACGGTATTCTTGTTGTTCATCCACCATTCATCGCCATGGCGGACAGCGGGTTTGCCTTGGATGTTCACCGTGGCGGAATGGCCCTTGGGGTGGCAGGCGGCTCCGACGGTGCCTGAGACCACGCCACCCGATGATCCCGGCGCGTCGCCTTTGGTCG
>CALKAA010000263.1 GCA_937983495.1 uncultured Gemmobacter sp.
CCTGTTCATCGGGCCAACCTCTCAGGCCCCGCGCATCGACGAGGCCCGGCATGACAGCCTGTATGAGCTGGAAATCGCGCTGAACCAGATTGGCGATCCGGTCTCGGGCGGGCCACTGCCACCGCCTTGGTTGGTGGACCGGCTGCTCCGCAACATCCTGATTGATGTGACGGGCAACACCCACCGGGCCGAGATCTGCATCGACAAGCTCTATTCCCCCGATGGCCCCACGGGGCGCTTGGGTCTGGTGGAGTTCCGCGGGTTTGAGATGCCGCCGCATCCGCGCATGAATCTGGCGCAGCAACTCTTGATCCGGGCGATCATCGCGCGCTGTTCGCAAGCGCCGGTGACGGGCAAGCCGGTGCGGTGGGGCACGGTGCTGCATGACCGCTTCATGCTGCCGCATTTCATCTGGGCCGATTTCCTGTCGCTGCTCGACGATCTGGGGCAACATAGCTTCAAGCTCGATCCGGTGTGGTATCAGGCGCAGGCCGAGTTCCGGTTCCCCTTCTGCGGGCAGATCGACATCGGCGGCGTGCATCTGGAACTGCGGCAGGCGCTGGAGCCCTGGCATGTGCTGGGCGAAACCGGGGCGATTGGTGGCACGGTGCGTTACACCGACAGCTCGGTGGAACGCTTGCAGGTGAAGCTGACCACCCTGCATCAGGATCGCTACCGGGTGATGTGCAACCGCCGCCCTGTGCCGCTGACGCGCAGCGGCACCAGTGGTGAGGCTGTGGGCGGCGTGCGCTTCAAGGCCTGGCAACCGGCGGCGGCGCTGCATCCGGTGCTGCCGGTGAACGCACCGCTGACCTTCGACATCCATGATGACTGGACGGGCCGGGCGCTTGGCGGGTGCGTGTATCACGTCGCGCATCCGGGCGGGCGCAATTATGACACCTTCCCGGTGAATGGCTATGAGGCCGAGGCGCGGCGTCTGGCCCGGTTCGAGGCGCATGGCCACCAGCCGGGCCTCTATACTCCCGCGCCGGAACAGCCGCACCCCGAGTTTCCGATGACGCTCGACCTGCGGCGCGCGCCGGGGCTATAAAGGCGGGATGACACCCGTCGCCGCCCCCCTGCCCCGCGCCGCCCTGCTGGCGGATTACACGCCGCAACCCGGCGTGGCGGATGAATTGTTCGATGCCACAGGCCGGATGCGTCCGGTCTGGCAGCCCTTTCTGGCCCAGCTTGCCAGCCTCTCGCCCGAGGAGGTCGCGGCCCGGTTTGGTCGTGGGGAACAATATCTGCGCGATGCGGGGGTGTATTTCCGACTGTATAGCGGTGGCCCTACGCAGGACCGCGAATGGCCGCTCAGCCATGTGCCAGTGCTGATCTCGGATGCCGAATGGCAGGGCATCTGCGAGGGGCTGACCCAGCGGGCCGAACTGCTGGAACAGGTGATGGCCGATCTTTACGGCCCCGGTCGGCTGGTGGCCGATGGGCACCTGCCCGCGGAACTGGTGGCGCAGAACCCGCAATGGCTGCGCCCGCTGGTGGGGGTGCGCCCACGCTCGGGCCATTGGCTGCACCATCTGGCGTTTGAGATCGGGCGTTCACCCGACGGGTCGTTCTTCGTGTTGGGCGACCGGGCGCAGGCCCCCTCCGGCTCTGGCTTTGCGCTGGAAAACCGGATGGCGACCAGCCGCATCTTCTCGGACCCTTTCCCGCGCGCCAATGTGCGCAGGCTGGCCGGGTTCTTCCGCGCCTTCCGCAGCGCGATGGAGAACTTGGCGGGCGAAGGTCGGCGCATGGCGATCCTGACGCCGGGGCCGAACAATGATACCTATTATGAACACACCTATATTGCCCGCTATCTGGGCCTGACCCTGCTGGAGGGCGAGGATCTGATCGTGCAGAACGGTCAGGCCATGGTGCGCACGGTGAAGGGGCTGGAGCCTCTGGGCCTCTTGTGGCGGCGCATCGACAGCGACTTTGCCGATCCGCTGGAACTGAATGAAAACTCGCAGATCGGCACGCCCGGCCTGATCGAGGCGCTGCGGCAGGGCCATCTGAGCCTGATCAACGCGCTCGGCTCGGGGGTGATCGAGGCCCGCGCGATGATGGCCTTTCTGCCGCGCCTGAGCGAAACGCTGCTGGGCGCGCCGCTGCGCCTGCCCAATATCGCAACATGGTGGTGCGGGCAGGCAGCAGAGCGCGCCTATGTCGAGGCCCATGCCGGGCGCATGGTGATCGGCAATGCGCTGGACCCGGCGATGCCCTTCGCCGCCGCGAGTGCGGTGGCAGAGGGTGTCTTCCCACCTGGCGATCCGGCCCGGCTGGTGGGGCAAGAGGCTGTCACTCTCTCCACCACGCCGGCCTGGATCGAAGGGCGGCTGATGCCGCGCCCGATGACGATCCGGGTCTTTGCCGCACGCACCGCGCAAGGCTGGACCTTCATGCCCGGCGGCTATGCCCGCATTGGCAAAAGCGACGAGACCACGGCGCTGGCCATGCAGGCGGGCGGTTCGGTGGCGGATGTCTGGGTGGTGGCCCCGCGCCCGGTGCCCCCCGACACACTGACAACCGACACGCTGGCATCCGGCGGCAGTTTCGAGCGCAGCCCCCCCGGCATCCTGCCTGCCCGCGCCGCCGACAACCTCTATTGGCTGGGCCGCTATATCGAACGCACTGAGGGGGCCATTCGCCTGCTGCGCGCCTGGCATCTGCGGCTGGCGGAAACCGGCGATGCGGAGGAGCCGCGCATGGCCGCCATGGCCGACTATATGGGCGGACTGGGCCTGACCACTGACCGCCCGATCCCCGAGGCGCTTTCGGGCCTGATCCTCTCGGCCCGCGCAGCCGCAGCCACTGCGGATCGTCCACCCCGATCGTCGGCACCG
>CALKAA010000264.1 GCA_937983495.1 uncultured Gemmobacter sp.
TTCCATCAGCTTTTCGGTGCCGCGATGCAGCAGGCCGATATGCGGGTCGCAGCGTTCGACAATCTCGCCGTCCAGCTCCAGCACCAGACGCAAAACGCCATGCGCTGCGGGGTGTTGCGGCCCGAAGTTGATGTTGAAATTGCGGATCTGCTGCTCGCCCGGCACCGCGTCGCGGCTGCCGTCGTCATAGGTGTTCACGCGGATATCACCGTCCATCATACGTTCCCCACGAAGATCCGTCAGAGACGGTAGTTACCTCAGGCGGATTGAGCAAAATCCGCTTTCGACCCGAATATGCACCAAAAATTGCGCCCACATAGGAAATGAGCGCCACCCCAGCAGCAAAAAAAGGCGTAATCACATAAACAGGCTTCGCGTCCACAATGCCCGCCATTACCTGCTCTATCACACCCGCGATCATAAGCTCAAAAAACCCGAACTTGATTGCCAGGAAAACAGGCTTGTACAGCATGTCCGCCCCCATTGCCGCTTTGCGCCATGACAAAGCGGGGCCGATGACAAACATCGCAAAGCTCAGAAAAACCAATCCTAGAAAGGCTATAGCCTCCACCAACGGCATCCCCCCCTAAGAATTGTGTGCATTGCGAAGGTCGTACGATCACTTGGCGGCCCCTTTCTCATCCCCGGGCAGCACATATTGCGCGCCTTCCCATGGGCTGAGGAAGTCAAACTGCCGATATTCCTGCACCAGCTTCACCGGCTCATAGACCACGCGCTTGAGCGCCTCGTCATAGCGGACCTCGGTATAACCGGTGGTCGGGAAATCCTTGCGCAGCGGATGGCCGCGGAAACCGTAATCCGTCAGGATGCGGCGCAGGTCCGGGTGGCCCGAGAACAGGATGCCGAACATGTCGAACACTTCGCGTTCGAACCAGTTGGCGCTTTCATGCACCGGGATGATCGAGGGGACCATCTCCTCCTCGCGCACCGCGACTTTCAGCCGAATGCGGTGGTTCTGGTACATCGACAGGAAATGATAGACCACATCAAAGCGCGCGGGGCGCTCCGGATGATCCACAGCCGTGATATCCACCAGCGTCGAGAATTTGCAGGCAGCATCCGATTTCAGGAAATCGACGAAAGACAGCAGATGCGGCAGCGCCACTTCTACCGTCAACTCGCCAAAAGCGATGGTCGAGGCGACCACAGCCTGCGGACGCTTCTGGGCCAGATGTTCGGCCAGTTGGGCAAGAGCTTCGGACATGTGTTCTTTCCTCAGCGAACCAGCGTGCCAGTGCGGCGGATTTTCCGCTGCAAGGCCAGAATGCCATACATCAGCGCCTCTGCCGTGGGCGGGCAGCCGGGCACATAGATATCCACCGGCACCACACGGTCGCAGCCGCGCACCACCGAATAGCTGTAATGGTAGTACCCGCCGCCATTGGCGCAAGAGCCCATGGAGATCACATAGCGCGGCTCGGGCATCTGGTCATAGACCTTGCGCAGCGCCGGGGCCATCTTGTTGGTCAGGGTGCCCGCAACGATCATCACGTCAGACTGACGGGGCGAGGCGCGCGGCGCAAAGCCATAGCGTTCAACATCATAGCGCGGCATGGCGGTGTGCATCATCTCCACCGCGCAGCAGGCCAGACCGAAGGTCATCCAGTGCAGCGAGCCGGTGCGCGCCCAGTTGATGATGTCCTCAGTGGTGGTCAGCAGGAAGCCCTTGTCCTGCAAATCCCGGTTCATCGCGGCCAGACCTGCGTCCAGATCATTGGCCGCATGGTTCGCAGAAGTGCTCACGCCCATTCCAGCGCCCCTTTCTTCCATTCATAGGCAAAGCCCACGGTCAGAACGCCCAGGAACACCATCATCGACCAGAAACCCACCATCGACATTTCGCCAAAGGCCACGGCCCAGGGGAAGAGGAAGGCGACCTCAAGGTCAAAGATGATGAAGAGAATCGACACAAGGTAGAAGCGCACGTCAAACTTCATCCGGGCGTCGTCAAAGGCGTTGAAGCCGCATTCGTAAGCCGAGACCTTTTCCGGGTCGGGGCTGCGCACGGCCAGCACGAGGGCCGCGATGATCAGCACAAGGCCGAGGCCGACAGCAAGTGCCAGAAAAATGAGAATGGGAAGGTATTCTCGGAGAAGTCCGTCCACGAGTGGCTCCTTCGGCTGGCGGCAAAGGCGAGGGACGCCCGGCGCGCGCGGATCGTTGCTGGGTTCCGTTTACTCCCGCCCATGGCCGGGGTCAACCAAAGGCGGCGCGAAAAAGCGGAAGGAATGCCGCGATTTCGCAGAATGTATACCACAGCATACGAAGATTTTCAGGCTGAGAACATGGGCCGCAACCGAAAATGTTGCGCAAGGTAATCCGACGGATTCTCTCGGATTTAACCAAGAAAATTCGTCGGATTTGAGATAACAGGTGTCGCGCCCGCTCTCAGCCAGCTCTCAGCCAGCCCAGTCAGGCTGCCCAGTCAGGCTTGCGCTTGCCCAGAAAGGCCGCAATCCCCTCGGCGGCTTCCGGGCTTTCCCAACGGGCCACCAGCCGATCAATGGTGGCGTCGATCAGCGGGCGATCCAGCGGCGGGGCCAG
>CALKAA010000265.1 GCA_937983495.1 uncultured Gemmobacter sp.
TTGCGGCAGGTGCCCTTCGACCCTGCGGCGCTGACCCGGGCCACCTTTCCGGGGGTGGAACTGGATTTCGGCATCGAGGCCTGCGATGCCCGGCTGCGCGCCAATGCCCCGGAGTTTTACCAGCGGAACGGGCTGTAAGGGGCCACGGCCCCCGAGCTACGCACCCGGCGTCACGCCCCCTCCGGCCCTTCGCCATGCACCGCCTGCACCCGCAGCCGGTGCAGATAGGCCGGCCAGGGCCCGCTGTCATGATCCAGCATCCGGTCCAGTCCTGCGGCAAGCACCTGCACCACCCGCAGCGTCTCGGGGGGGAAATGATCCTCGGGCGCGTAGGATTGCGCCCGCGGCAGGGCCTCATCCACCGCGCGGTCCAGATCACGGCGAAACAGGCCGCGCTGCCCGAAGAACTGCCGGTCCAGCGCCTCGGCATCCTCCAGATAGGCACGGCGGATCTCTTCGGCCAGCGCCTTGTGCAGCATCAGCTTTGTGCCCGGCGCGCCCTTGCGGGTGGTGCGGGCCAGGCTTTCCGCCAGCTCCCACCCCATCGCATGCCGCAACCTTGGCCCGCGCGCCGCCAGCGCGTCCTGCACCAGCCGCACCAGCACCAGATCCTCCAGACAGAGGCTCTCATTGGCGGCAGGCCCCGGCGCCACACTGACCCGCGCCGGATCGGGGAAACCGGTCTCGATGAAATCCTGCAAGACCGAGCCGCCGGCCAGTTCGGCGCGGATCATCGGGCGCAGCCGCAGATGCGCCCCGAACACCGCCTGCCAGCGGGCGAGGCCGGGCGCATAGCGAAAGCGGCCATCCTGCACGCTGCGGGCATGAAACATCTGCGGCGTGCCCTGAAACAGACCCAGCTTCATACGCTCGGCAAAGCTGGACAGCATCCGCCCGGCATGGGGTCGCACATAGCAGATCACCGCATGATCGCCGACATGGGGCAGGAAGAACTCAGTCATCACGGCACGCACCTGCCCAGGCTCCGCCGCCTCGAACTCCTCGCCCGAGATCACCGCCACCTCGTAATCGCCCCGCGCCATGCGCCCGGCAATGGTGGGCAGGTCGGGCATGCCTGGCGCGCCCGGCAACAGGCGGCCCTCCTGCGCGTAATGATCGACATGGCGGCGCAGGTAATTATGGGTCAGCTTGGCCGGATAAAGGATGCGCCCGCCCGCCAGCCGCACCCGCCCCGTGGCAAAAGCATATTGCACCGAGGTGGAGCCGGTCTTGTGATGGCCGATATGGAGCAGCAGCTTGCGCGGCCCGGAGGTGCTGATCGGGGGGGCGCTGGCCTGGGTGCTGGTCATGGGGCAGATCCGTTCGACAGAGGGGGCGCGCCCGTGTCAAACCATGTTTCCCGCCGCGTCGCAACCGGCCGTTCCGGCGCGCAGGGCGGCAGTTTCCTGCCTTCCTGGCCGCGCGCGCCCCGTCCGCATCTTGACCGCCCGGTCCAAGGCTGGGCATAGAGCGGCGCGCCGGCAGAGAGGCGGGGGCCCTGAATACGACCCTTTTTTCCTTCTATCCCTTGGAGAGGCTCATGACCAAACATGTTCTGATGGTGGGGGCCGGGCTCTCGGGCGCGGTGATCGGGCGCATGCTGGCCGAGGCCGGTCACAAGGTGACCGTGCGCGATGCCCGCGACCATATCGCCGGCAATTGCCACACCACCCGCGATGCACAGACCGGCGTCATGGTCCATGTCTACGGCCCGCATATCTTCCATACCGACGATGCCGAGGTCTGGGATTATGTGAACAGCTTCGAGACCTTCCTGCCCTACAAGAACCGGGTCAAGACCACCTCGCAGGGCGCGGTCTATTCGCTGCCCGTCAACCTGCACACGATCAACCAGTTCTTCGGCCAGACCCTGCGCCCTGACGAGGCGCGCGCCTTTCTGGAAAGCAAGGCCGATACCTCGATCACCGATCCGCAGACCTTCGAGGATCAGGCGCTGCGCTTTGTCGGGCCCGAGCTGTATGAGGCCTTCTTCAAGGGCTATACGATCAAGCAATGGGGCTGCTCGCCCCGCGATCTGCCGGCCTCGATCCTCAAGCGCCTGCCGGTGCGCTTCAACTATGATGACAATTACTTCTTCCACAAATTCCAGGGCATGCCGGAAAACGGCTATACCGCCATGGTGGCGCGTATCCTCGATCACGCCAATATCACGGTGGAGCTGAACTGCCCCGTTGCCCGTGCGGATGCGGCAGGTTTTGACCATGTGTTCTATGCCGGGCCGATCGACGGCTGGTTCGAGTACAAGCTGGGCCGCCTTGGCTATCGCACGCTGGATTTCGAGCGCTTCGATTACAAGGGTGACTGGCAGGGCTGCGCGGTGATGAATTACGGCGATGTCGCGGTGCCCTTCACCCGCATCACCGAACACAAGCATTTCGCGCCCTGGGAAAGCCATGAGGGCTCGGTGCTCTATCGCGAGTTTTCCCGCGCCTGCGAACCGGGCGACATTCCCTATTATCCGATCCGGCAGGTGGCCGAGAAAACCCTGCTGGCCGAATATGTGGGTCTGGCGCAGGCCGAACCCAATGTGACCTTCGTCGGCCGCCTGGGCACCTATCGCTATCTGGATATGGATGTGACGATCCGCGAGGCGCTGGATTGCGGGCGGGCTTTCCTCGCAGCGCAGGCCGAGGGCCGCGCCATGCCCGCCTTCACGGTGAACCCGCTCTGAGCCTCAGGCCGGGTTGCAGGGCCGCCTCCGCCAAAAGGCGGCGGCCCCTCCCCCCGTCAATCGACCCCGAACAGGTCGCGGGTGAAGACCTTCTCCGCCACATCGGCCAGATCCGCATGCATGCGATTGGTCAGGATCAGATCGCATTCCGCCTTGAAGCGGGCCAGATCCTGCGTGACCGGCGAATGAAAGAAATGCGGCTCTGACAGGCCCGGTTCATAAACCGTGACCGGAATGCCCTTGGCCTTGACCCGCTTCATGATCCCCTGAATGGCACTGTCGCGGAAATTGTCGGACCCGGCCTTCATCACCAGACGATAGACCCCCACGCGTTGCGGCTGGCGGGCGAGAATCTGATCGGCGATGAAATCCTTGCGCGTGGCATTGGCCTCGACAACAGCGCGGATCAGGTTCTGCGGCACGGCATCGTAATTGGCCAGAAGCTGCTTGGTATCCTTGGGCAGGCAATAACCGCCATAGCCGAAAGACGGGTTGTTATACTGCGCGCCCACCCGCGGATCGAGACAGACCCCTTCGATGATCTGGCGAGTATCCAGCCCATGCGACAGGGCATAGCTGTCCAGCTCGTTGAAATAGGCAACGCGCAGCGCCAGAAACGTATTGGCAAACAGCTTGATCGCCTCGGCCTCGCGCAGCCCGCAAAGCAGAACCGGCACCTCGGCCTCCAACGCGGCCTCGCGCAACAGCTCTGCAAAGACCTGCGCCGCCGGCCCCTGCCCGCCCACCACGATGCGCGACGGGTGCAGATTGTCATAAAGCGCCCGCCCCTCGCGCAGGAACTCTGGCGAGAACAGGATACGGTCGGTCCCCAGACGCGCATTCAGCGCCTCGGTGAACCCGACCGGAATGGTGGATTTGATGATGATCGCCGCCGAAGGGGCATAGCGCAGCGCAGCGCGCGCCACCGCCTCGACCGAGGAGGTATCGAACTGGTTGGTTTTCGGATCATAGGAGGTCGGCGTGGCGATCACCACGAAATCGGCCCCCGCCATGGCCTGTGCCGGATCGGTGGTGGCCGTCAGCGCCAGCTCCGCCGTCGCCAGCATGGCCGAAATCTCGGGGTCATGGACTGGCGAGATCCGGGCATTGAGACTGTCCACCCGGGCGGGCGTCACATCCAGCGCCCGCACCTCGTGGCGCTGCGCCAGCAAGGTGGCAACAGACAATCCGACATATCCGATCCCTGCCACTGCAATCTTCATGGGCACCCCTCGCAAATCCGATGGGCTCGGTGCTTAAGTCGCAGGCAGGTGGATGTAAACGACGTGACCGGCAAAGATACGCAGCCCGCGCGGCTTCGCGCTTCAAAAACCGGATCGAAGCGGCTAGAAGGGCCGCCAGATGCGCCCGGAGACACCGGCCGGACAGGATTTGATCGCAGATGAGAGCTGTTTGCCATATCGGGCACCACAAGACCGGCACGACCTCGCTTCAGGCCTTCTTGTCCCAGAACTCGCACCGGCTGTTGCAGGCGGGCATCCTGTACCCCTGGGTCGAAAGTCAGGGTGCCGCCGTGGCGCTTGGCAAGGCGGTGCGGGGCGGGGATTTCGCCGCCATGCTGCCCTTCAACGTGCGCGAGGCGCAAAATGCGCTGGCCTTCCGCATGCTGGCCGACACGCTGCCGGGCTGGAAAGTGCCGCCCTATCACAATGATCTGCCGCATTCGCGCCAGATGCTGCTGGCGATCCGCAATCAATGCTCGACCCTCTCGCCGGATCAGGTGGTGCTCTGTTCCGAAGTGATGTCGCATTTCGGCAAGAGCGCCCCCGATCAGATCGCCCGGCTGCGCAATGTCGGGCTGGAACTGGCGCAGGATTTCACACTCTGGTGCACGCTGCGCCGCCCCGATGAGCAGCTGGTGTCCTGGCATGGCCAGCAGATCCGCTTTGGCCAGGCCCCTAAGGCGCTGTCAGAACCGGGCGGACTGAACCTTGACTGGCTGCATGTCGATTATCGCGGCGTGGTGGAACCCTGGCTGCAACAGATCCCGCGCGCCGGCGTCATCCTGCGGCCCTATGGCGAAAGTCTGGATCACGGCGGCTCGGTGGCCGATTTCCAGCGCCATGCCGAGATCGCCTTCCCCAAGGGGCTTTTGCCGGTTTCGGCGCTGAATGTGGGGTTCAAACCCGCCGTCCTGAGCCTGCTGCGCCGCGCCAACAAGGATTTGCCGGGGCCGCTGGCCAAGACGCTGGCGCATGAGGCCCGCACCCTGACCAAGGGCCTGACCCTGGCCGCCACGGCGGAGGTGGAATTTCTGGGCGAGGCCGCCCGCGCCAGGCTGGTGGCGCATTTCCGCCCGATCCATGACTGGCTGTCGCAGGTTTCAAGCCGCAAGGCCTTCTTCGCCGATTTCGAGGCCATGGCCGAATGCCGCCCGATCCCCGAGGCCGAGGCCCTGCGTCAGATGCTCGACCAGTTGACGCCGGACCGCATCGCCCGACTGTCCGACCCCGCCTTGCGCGACTATGTGAGCGGGCTTCAGGTCCAAAGCCCCGCAAGCTGACCCATCCCGCTGATCACTGCCCCTTTGTCCAGACCGGAACATGCCATGACCGCCGCCCCCCAGACTGTGCAGACCATACAGCCTGTACAGCCCCTGCAAGCCCTGCTCTGGCCCGAACATGGCATCTGCACCGAAACCGAACTCTACATGCGCCTGACTGGCGCCGCCTTTTTCGATGAGGCCGGGGCCAAGGGCCCACAGATCGAATTCGGCCTCGGCGGGCAGGCGAAATTCGACACGGCCACCAACCTGTTCAATTTCGAGAAATGGCGGGTGTTCTGCGGGCTTTCCGATCTGGGGCTCAGCCTCTCGGGGGCGGGGCGCTTTGAACTCATCGTCACTCTGACCGAGCTGGAGCGCTCGGGCGAGCGGCTGATGAACCGGATGATCGAGCTGCTGCCCGGCCAGCCGCTGCGGATCAGCCTGACCGATCGGCTGCCCGCCGCGGGCAAGGGGCTGCTCAGCTTCACCTTGCGCGCCGCAGGCCCCGACCGGCTGGAGGGCGCGGTCTGGGATACACTGGAGGCCCCGAAACGCGCCCCCAAACTGGCGCTGTCGATCACCACCTTCAAACGCGAGGCGGCGGTGCAGGCCAGCGTGGCCCGCTTCAACACCTTCATGCACACCACGCCGCTGGCCGAAAAGCTGCATCTTTTCGTGGTCGATAATGGCCGCAGCGCCGAAATTGCGCCCGGCCCCCATGTCACCCCGATCGGCAATGAAAACCTGGGCGGCTCGGGCGGCTTTGCCCGCGGGTTGATCGCCGCCGAAGAGGGCGGTTTCAGCCATTGCCTGTTCATGGATGATGACGCCTCGGTGCATATGGGCGCGCTGGAGCGGACCTGGGCCTTCCTCGCCTATGCCAGCGATCCGGCCACCGCCGTTTCGGGCAGCATGACCATGTCGAATTACCGCTGGACCCTGTGGGAAAACGCCGCGATCTTCGATCGCAGCTGCCGCCCGCGCTTCCTCGGCACCGATCTGCGCAAACCCGATGAGGTGGCGAAGATGGAGCTGACCGGCATCGGCACCGAGCCGCACAACCTTTATGGCGGCTGGTGGTTCTTTGCCTTCCCCATTGCCGAAACCGGGCCGCGTCCCTTCCCCTTCTTCGTGCGTGGCGATGATGTCAGCTTTTCGCTGGCCAACCGTTTCCGCATCGCCACCCTGCCCGGTGTGATCTGCTTCCAGGATGCCGATTTCGCCGACAAGGAATCGCTGCAAACCCTCTATCTCGATCTGCGCAGCCATATCGTGCATCACCTGGCGCTGCCCTCGATGGAGATCGGCTGCTTCAAGACCCTCACCATTCCGGCCTGGTTCTTCCTGCGCAGCATGATGCAATGCCATTATGACACGCTGGCGGCGCTGAACCTTGCCACCGAAGACGTGCTGCGCGGCCCCGACTTCTTTGCCGAAAATGCCGATATGGCCGAACGCCGCGCCCGCATCGCCAAACTGCGCGTGAGCGAGGGCTATGCCCCGATCACCGGCCCCCTGCCGCGCGAGCGCCGCCGCTTCGATCCGCGCAGCAGCACTTTCTGGCGCATGGTGATGAAATATTCGCTGAACGGGCATCTGCTGCCCTTCTTCGGGCTTTGGGGCAATACGATCACCCTGCCCGGCAGCCTGCGCGGCCAGTTGCATCAGGTCTGGGGCGCTGCCCGCATCACCTATATCAGCGCCGATGGCCGCCAAAGTTTCACCGTGCGCCATTCCAAGGCCCGCGCCCTGAAACAGGGCCTGCGGATGACCTGCAACGGGCTGAAACTGGCCGGGCGCTATCAAGGCCTGAAACGGGTCTGGCAAGAGGGCTATGCCCGCCTGGCCACCACCGAATTCTGGCGCAAGCGTCTGGGGGTGTAAGCCCTGTTCAGACCGCGTCCCCCGGCAAGGTCTCGCGCAGGCGGTCCAGCCCGGCGGCCAGCAGAGCGGCGGCGGCGGCGGGGGTTTCGGCCTCGGCGTAAAAGCGCAGTTCCGGCGCGTTGCCGGAGGGGCGCAGATGCACCACCCGCCCCGAAGCCAGCGTCAGGCGCAGCCCATCGGTCAGATCGCGGGCGGTGCCCGTTTCGCCCAGACGAGCCAGAAACGCCGCCAACGCGTCTGCATCTTCGGTAAGCCGGGTGACCAGCGCCGCCGAATGGGCGGTCGGCACCTCTTGCAGCCGGTCGGCCGCGGTGAAGCGGGCGGGCTCGGCGGCGAC
>CALKAA010000266.1 GCA_937983495.1 uncultured Gemmobacter sp.
CTTGGGCGCTGCATGTGATGGCGCTGGCGGCGTTTGAGGTCGCGCTGGCGGTCAGCTTTGCCCGGCGCGACGCGGTGGCGGGGCGGCGCATTGCCTGGGCCACGCTGGCGGCGCTCAGCCTGATCGCGCTGGCGCTTTTCCTGGTCACTTCTGCCGCAGCGCTGACATTGGCGCTGGCGGTGTTGCTGGTGGTGGCTGTGGCGCTGGATCGGCGGTTTCTGCTGCCGGAAATGGGCTGGTTCGTGCAGGCGGGGGCTGTGGTGCTGTCTTATCGGCTGTTGGTCGATCCCGGGATTGGCTGGGGCGAGACGGCGGCCTTGCTGCCCGTTCTGGCGAGCTATCTGGGCGTGGCAGCGGCCTGCCTTGCGGGGCTGCGCTTGATGCCCGAGGGGCGGATCTTGCCGCGCGCAGTTCTGGAAAGCCTGGGGCTTTCGGCCATGGCGCTGTTGGTCAACGTCTTGATCATGCGGCAGTTTCAGTCAGAGGTTCTGGCAGATGGCACCTGGATTCCCGATCCGCAGCAAAGCCATTGGGGGTTCACCTTACATGCCGTGCCATGGCTGGTTCTGGCCGCAGCGCAATTGTGGCGGGCCGGTGTCAGCACGGGCTTTGCCCTGCAATTGCGGCTGGGGATTGCCGGTTTCGCCGGGGCTTTGGCCATGGCCGGGCTGGCGATGGCTGCGGGGCCGTTCAACCCGCTATGGGGCTGGGAGGGCGATCCGAACAGTCTGATCCGGGGGCCGGTGCTGCTGGACAGTCTGTTCTTGGCCTATGCGGTGCCGGGGCTGGCGCTGGCATTTCTCACGCCGCGCCTGGTGGCCTTGCCTGCACAGTTGCGGATGCCATTGCGGTTGGTCGGGGCGGGGCTTTTGGTGCTTTATGTGGGCGCGGAAATCCGGCGGCTGTGGCAGGGGCCTTTCATCGGTGGGCCGGGGGTGATGCAGGGCGAGCTTTACACCTATACGCTGGCCCTGATGGCTTGCGGTGCTGGCCTGCTGTGGCAAGCAGTGGCGCGGCGTTCGGAGCTGCTGCGGCGGGTGGCGATGGCGGTAATCGCGCTGACGGTGGCCAAGGTGTTCCTGTGGGATGCCTCGGGGCTGAGCGGGCTGGTGCGGGTGGTCAGCTTTGCGGGCCTTGGGCTCGCGCTGGCGGCGCTGGCCTGGCTGAACCGTTGGGTCGGGCAGCGGATGTCAGAACCGGGGAACCGCGTCTGAGGGGCGGCGCGCGTCAGCCACACCCATGCTGAGCGCGCGCCCGATCCGGTGGGCCATGGCCGACCATCCGGCGGCGGGTTCAGGTGGCAAGGTGGCATGGAGCGTGGCATCGAACAGCGCGAGCCAATGCGGGAAATGATCGGGTGTCACATCGCCCGCCTGCCGATGCGCCAGCATGGGCGAGCCATCATAGACCCGCTCCCGCAGGATGGCGTTGCGCCAAAATCTGCCAATCTTGGCCTCGTGTTCCGGCCAATCCTGCACATGATTTGCAAAAATCGGACCTAGCAGCGCATCCCGGCGCACGGCGGCATAGAAGGCCGCGACCTGCGCGTCGATCTGTTCGGGGGTGATGGTGAAGGCGGGGGGGAAGGCGGTCATGGCGGGCTCCAAAGCTCGGCGCAGGATGCAGCTTTGCCGCGCTTGAGCCAAGGTGGCAGGGTGACGCGGGCCGGATCAGGTAGGGCGGCGATCGTAGATCACTTCGCCGTTCTGTGAGTGGCCTGCCTTTTCAAAGCCCGCCTTTTCCAGCACGCGGCGCGAGCCGGTATTGGCGGCGGCGACCTCGGCGCGCAGCAGGTCAAAACCCAGCCGCGTGAAGGCCAGATCGACCAGCGTGGCAACGCCTTCGGTGCCATAGCCTTGCCCCCAGAAAGCATGATGCAGGCGGTAGCCAATCTCGCCCTGACGCAGCCCGTTGACCTGTCCGTCATCAAAAAGGGCGAACCAGCCGATGAAAACCCCGCTGTCGCGCAGTCGGGCCGCCAGAACCTCCGGGTCATGGCCGCGCGGTTGCAGATAGTCAGCCCCGACAAGGTGGCGCATGACCAGCGCGTCGGCCTCCAGCGCAGCCAGATCGGCGCTGTCCGCCGGGGTTGCGGGGGTAAGGGTCATGCGGGCGGTGGTGAGGCAGGGCAACATGGCGGCAGGATGCGGCACGGCTCGCCATGGCGCAAGCCGCCAAAGTAAAAGGCGCGCCGGAGGGGCGCGCCTTTCCAGGATTTCAGCCGGATCAGCCGTTGACGCGGATGCGCTCGTTCTTGGGGTCGAAGGGGCTGTCTTCCACCACCACGGCATCCCATTCTTTCAGCAGCATCTTGACCTTCAGCTTGGTGCCGACCTCGGCCAGTTCGGGGCTGACATAGCCCATGCCGATCTGCTTGTTGAAGGCCACCGACCAACCGCCGGAGGTGAGGCGGCCCACTTTGACGCCATCTTTCAGGATGGCTTCCTTGCCCCACGGATCGGCATCTTCCGGGCCGTCGATCAGCACGGTGACGCATTTGAAGCGCACGCCGGTGTCCAGCATGGCCTGCTTGCCGCGGAAGTCTTTCGACAGGTCCACGAAGCGATCCAGCGCGGCTTCCAGCGGGGTCGCGTCACGGCCCAGCTCGTTACCGAAGGCGCGGTAGGATTTCTCCTGACGCAGCCAGTTTTGCGCGCGGGCGCCGACACCCTTGAGGCCGTGCTTCTCGCCCACCGACCAGATCAGATCCCACAGGTAGCGGCCAAACTCGATCGGGTAGTGCAGTTCCCAACCCAGCTCGCCGGTATAGGCCACGCGCACCGCGCGGACTGGGCACATGCCCAGTTCGATGTCGCGGTAGCTCAGCCAGGGGAAACGCTTGTTCGACAGCACGGTTTCCGGGTCGGCATCTTTCACGATGTCCTTGAGCAGGGCGCGGGCATTGGGGCCAGCCAGCGCATAGACGCCCCATTGGGTCGTCACGTCATGGATGTCGACATAGCCGCCGCCATTGCCCATGAAATCTTCCGCCGATTTCAACAGGAAGTCGCTGTCATACGAGGTCCATGCCCCGGCGGAGATGATGTAGTATTCGTTCTCCTTCAGCCGCACGATGGTGTATTCGGTGCGGGTGGTGCCCGCATCGGTCAGTGCATAGGTCAGGTTGATGCGGCCAACGGTCGGCAGCTTGTTGCAGGTGAAGTGGTCGAGGAAGGCGGTCGCGCCAGGGCCACGCACCAGATGTTTGGTGAAGGCGGTGGCGTCGATGATGCCGACGGTCGAGCGCACGGCCTCGGCCTCGGCCTTGGCGAAGGGCCACCAGGTGCCACGGCGGAACGAGCGGCCATCATGGTCGAACGATGCGGGCGCATCTTTCGGGCCATAGTAGTTCGGGCGATCCCAGCCGTTCACCTGGCCGAATTGCGCGCCCATGTCCTTTTGGCGGTCATAGGCCGGGGCGGTGCGGAGCGGACGGCAAGCCTCGCGCTCTTCATCCGGGTGGTGCAGGATGAAGACGTGCTCATAGCATTCTTCGTTCTTGCGCGCGGCATATTCGGTGGTCATCCACTGGCCATAGCGGCGCGGATCAAGGGAGGCCATGTCGATCTCGGCCTCGCCATTCACCATCATCTGCGCGAGGTAATAGCCGGTGCCGCCCGCCGCGGTGATGCCGAAGCTGAAGCCTTCCGCGATCCACATATTGCGCAGGCCGGGCACCGGGCCGACCAGCGGGTTGCCATCGGGGGTATAGCAGATCGGGCCGTTGAAATCGTCTTTCAGACCCACGGTTTCCGACGAGGGCAGGCGGTGGATCATCGACATGTATTCCGTTTCGATCCGTTCCAGATCGAGCGGGAACAGGTCGGCGCGGAACGATTCCGGCACGTCATAGAGGAAGCGGGCAGGGGCACCGGCCTCATAGGGGCCCAAAATCCAGCCGCCGCGCTCTTCGCGGACATACCATTTGGCGTCGGCGTCGCGCAGCACCGGGTGTTCCGGGTTGTTCTTGCGGTATTCTTGCAGCATCGGATCGGGCTCGGTCACGATGAACTGGTGTTCCACCGGGATGGCCGGGATCTTCACGCCCAGAAGGCGCGCGGTGCGCTGCGCGTGGTTGCCGGTGGCGGTGACCACATGTTCGGCCACGATCTCGAACTTTTCTTCGCCCGGAATCAGCATGCCGCCTTTTTCGATCATGCGGGTGCAGGAGACGACCCATTCGGAGCCGGTCCAGCGGTAGCCATCCACCTGCACCTTGCGCTCGATGGTGGCGCCGTGCTGACGCGCACCTTTGGCCATGGCCTGCGTCACGTCGGCCGGGTTGATATAGCCGTCTTGCGGGTGATAGAGCGCGCCGATCAGGTCTTCGGTGTTCAGCAGCGGCCAGCGGTCTTTCATCTCCTTGGGCGTCAGGAATTCGTGATAGACGCCCGCAGTTTCCGCGACCGAGGAGTAGAGCATGTATTCATCCATGCGTTCCTGACGCTGCGCCATGCGCAGGTTGCCCACCACGGCGAAACCGGCATTCAGGCCGGTCTCTGCCTCCAGCGATTTGTAGAAATCGACCGAATATTTGTGAATATGGGTGGTGGCATAGGACATGTTGAACAGCGGCAACAGACCGGCGGCATGCCAGGTGGAGCCGGAGGTCAGTTCGTCACGCTCCACCAGCATCGTGTCCCAGCCAGCCTTGGCAAGGTGATAGGCGATGCCGTTCCCGACGGCGCCACCGCCGACAACAAGGGCTTTGACATGGGTTTTCATGGGCGACTCCGTGCGCGCTGAAGAATTTTCTCATGAATGCCACGGAAGCGGCGCGACAACCCATGCTGACCGACCCGAATTGGCCAAAAACGACATGGGTGATCATCTGGCAGCGACAGACCGCAATGGGCTGTGACAGGTTGAGGGCTTGACGCAGGCGAGTTGCGGCAGCATGTCGAGGGGCATGAGCGCCCGCCGTCTGTGCCAGCATTGCCTGTTGCGGATCGTCAGCCTGTGGCTGGCGATGCCGTTCGTGCTGCTGTCGCTGGTGGCGAAGGGCTATATGCCGGCGCAGGCTGCCGATGGTGGCCTGACCATGGTGATCTGTTCGGCGGCGGGCGCGATCAGCGTCACGATTGATCCTGAAACCGGCGAAAAGATCGCACATGAGGCACCCGAGGACGGGCGCTGTTCCTGGGCGCAGATGGCCTTGACCGCCCTGCTGCCCGAGGCAGGTGCAACCCTGCCGCCGGTGGCCCTGCCGCGCGCGATGCTGCCAGTCACCCCGGACGACCTGTGGCGGCCTGCCTTCGATCCGCGCGGACTGTTTGCGCGCGGACCCCCTGCAACCGTCTGATCTGAAACCCTTTTCACAGATTCAGACGGAGTATATCCATGTCGACCCAAACGACCGGCCCTGTGGCCGGCAGCGGCGCTGGCCGCATGAACCCGCTTTATTTCGCCGCATGGCGTTGGCATTTCTATGCCGGGCTTTATGTCATCCCCTTTCTCATCATGCTGTCGGTGACCGGCATCGTGATGGTCTGGTTCAGCGCCATCGCCCCCGAATATGGCGAGCGGCTGAGCCTGTCGCCAGCAGGCCATGCGATGAGCGTGACCGCGCAGGCCGAAGCCGCGGCCACCCATGCCGGGGGCACGGTCACCCGTTATATCGCGCCCTACAGCCCGGAAAACCCGGCGCTGTTCCGGGTCGAGGGCGAAAACGGCGCGCAGATGGTGGCGCTGGACCCCTATTCGGGCGCGGTGCTGCGCAGCACTGTGGAAGGTGCCACCTGGGAAGAACTGGCTGACGGTCTGCATGGGCAATTGCTGATGCAGGGGGAGGCCAAATTCTGGGGCGATCTTCTGATCGAAATCGCGGCTTCTTTGTGCCTGCTTCTGGTGGTGACGGGCCTCTATCTGGCCTGGCCGCGCAATGGCAAGGGCATGGCCAGCATGTTGGTGCCGGATTTCAGCGCCACGGGCCGGGCCTTCTGGAAATCGCTGCACCTGAGCCTTGGAAGCTGGTTGAGCCTGATTCTGGTGTTCTTCCTGATTTCGGGGCTGAGCTGGGCGGGAATCTGGGGCGGCAAGTTCGTGCAAGCCTGGTCCACCTTCCCGGCGGCGAAATGGGACAATGTGCCACTGTCGGATGCGACCCATGCCGCGATGAACCATACGGCGGTCGAGGAAGTGCCATGGGCGCTGGAACAGACGCCGATGCCGGCCTCTGGCTCGGATGCGGGCGTGACGGGCACGGCGGCAGGCGTGCCGGTCGATCTGGAAAGCCTTGTGGCTCTGGCACGCAACCTTGGCTTCGACGCGCGCTTCCAGTTGAATTACCCGAAGGGAGAGACGGGCGTTTGGACGATCAGCCGCGACAGCATGTCGAATGACAGTTCTGATCCGACCAGTGACCGCACGGTGCATGTCGATCGGTTCACCGGCAAGGTGCTGGCCGATGTGAAATTTGCCGATTACAGCCCGGCAGGGCAGGCGATGGCTGTGAGCATTCCGCTGCATATGGGGCTGATGGGCCTGTGGAATGCGGTGCTGAACATCGCGATCTGCCTTTTGCTGATCGTGGTGTCGGTGGCCTCGGTGGTGATGTGGCTGAAGCGCCGCCCCTCGGGGGCTGCGCGTCTGGCAGCTCCGCCGCGCCCCGAACTGGTGCCGCTGTCGCGGGGCATGGTGTTGATTGCGCTGGTCATGTCGATGGCGTTTCCGGTGCTGGGGCTGACGCTGCTGGCGGTGCTGGCGATGGATCTGCTGGTGCTTGCCTGGGTGCCGCCGCTGAAGCGCGCCCTGTCATAATCGCGGTCGCAATCGCGCGGAACGCGGCCGCGGGCCAAGGGTTCCGGCCCGGCCCCTGAACATATCGTGACCGCCGCCTCTGGAACGGGGCGGCGGTGCGCGGGTTGTCTGTTCGGAAGGTGCGAGCCCCATGCCCGCACTTGAAGAACAGGAGATAAGCCCATGAAAAAGCTGTTTGCTTCGACCGCTCTTGCCCTCACGCTCGCTTCGGCGGCAGCCACCGGGGCCTTTGCGCAAACCGCGCCCGCCACGCCCTATATCGATGGGATCGAGAATGCGGTGCGTGCCTCGGATTTCATCGGCAAGCGCGTTTATATCACCGCCAATGACACCGCCTCGCTGGGGGCTGGCAGCTATGCCGATGCCGATAGCGGCTGGGAAGATGCGGGTGAGATCAATGATGTGATCCTGTCGCTGTCGGGCGATACCGAAGCGGTGCTGGTCGATTTCGGCGGCTTCCTCGGGATCGGGGAAAAGACTGTCGCGGTGGATATGAGCCGTCTGGTCATGGTGCCGGATGCTGACAGCCCGCAGGATTATTTCATCGTGTTCCAGGGCGGCAAGGCCCAGCTTGAGGCCGCCCCCGCCTTTGACCCCGACATGGTGTTCGAGGCCACGCCGGCCGCCGCCACGGACGACACGGCAGCGGCGATGCC
>CALKAA010000267.1 GCA_937983495.1 uncultured Gemmobacter sp.
CTTCAACCTGACGCAAATATCCTCGGGGGGTGCGGGGGGCAGACAGCCCCCCGCCGGTTCAGCCCTCGACCCGCGTCAGGTCTGCGACCTGCGCCACCAGCGCACGGATGCGGTGCAGCAGGTTCAGGCGGTTGCGGCGCAGCACCTGATTGTCGGTGTTGATCTGCACCGCCGTAAAGAAGGCATCAATCGGCGCGCGCAGCTGCGCCATGGCGGCCATAGCGGCGGCGAAATCTTCCTGCGCCATGGCAGGCGCAATCGCCGCCTCGCCCGCATCCAGCGCGGCAAACAGCGCGCGTTCTTCTTCGGTTTCCGCGAATTTCACATCCGCCCCGAAGGAATATTCCACCCCATCCTTGGCTTCGGCTTGGCTCAGGATGTTGTTCGCCCGCTTGAAACCTTGCAGCAGGTTGGTGCCATCCTCGGAGCCAAGGAAGGCTTGCAGCGCCTCGGCACGTTTCACCAGCAAGGTGAGATCGTCATTGCCCGGCATCGCGAGGCAGGCGTCGATCACGTCATGGCGGATGCCCTGGTCTTTCAGGAAGACCTTGAGGCGGTCGTGGAAGAAGGAGAGGAGGTCGGAGACGACCCGGTCAGCCAACGCCCTCCGGCCTTCTTCTGACAAGAACATTCCCTCAGTAACTTTGGGGTTTGAAGCTACAGTATTGTCGCCGGCGTTGTGCCAGTTATGCAACGGAGTAATCACGCTAGAAAACGCTAGAGCACCCAACCCAACCCGCACCCCATTCCCCAGCACCAGCCGGATCACGCCCAAAGCCGCGCGGCGCAGCGCGAAGGGGTCTTTGCTGCCGGTGGGTTTCTCGTCAATCGCCCAGAAGCCGGTCAGCGTGTCGATCTTGTCGGCCAGCGCCACGGCGACGCTCACCGGCTCGCTCGGCACGGCGTCAGACGGGCCAAGGGGCGAGTAATGGTCGCGCGCGGCATTGGCGATGGCTTCGCAGCCGTCCTGCCCCTTGAGAGCCTCCAGCGCGTAATAGCGGCCCATGGTGCCTTGCAACTCGGGGAACTCGCCCACCATGGCGCTGCGCAGGTCGAGCTTTGCCAGCTTCGCCGCGCGTTCGGCTTGGCCCGCATCGGCGCCCACCAGCGGCGCGATCTCCCGCGCAAGGGCTGCAATGCGGGCGATCCGGTCGGCCTGGCTCCCCAGCTTGTTGTGGAAGGTCACGGCCTTGAGGCCCTCTTCCCACTCGCCCATGCCCGCCTTGGCCACGCGCAGGTCATTCTCCCAGAAGAAGCGCGCATCCGACAGCCGCGCCGACAGCACCTTGAGGTTGCCTTTCAGGATCGTCGCGCCATGGTCGGCGGTTTCGCGGTTCGCCACGGTCACAAAGCCCTCGATCCGCCCGGTCTTGGGGTTCTTGACCGAGAAGAACTTCTGATGTTCGCGCATCGAGGTTTGCAGCACTTCGGCAGGCAGATGCAGGAAATCCTCGCCAATCGCGCCCATCAGCACCACCGGCCATTCCACCAGCCCGGCGACCTCAGCCAGCAGCCCCGCATCCGGCACCACCTCAAGCCCGCGCGCAAAGGCCTGATTTTGCGCATCATTCCAGATATGCGCCTCACGCTCCGCGCTATCGAGCATCACATAGGCCCGGCGCAGCTTGGCCGCATAATCGTCAAAGCCGGTCACGGCAAAGCGCCCCGGCGCCATGAAGCGATGGCCGCCCGTGGTATTGCCCGCCACGATGCCATCCACCTGCACCGGCACCACCTCGGCGCCGCCCTCATCGCCCATCAGGCAGAGGATCGAATGCAAGGGCCGCACCCAGCGCAAGCTCCCGCTGCCCCAGCGCATCGACTTCGGCCATGGGAACGTGCGGATCACCCGTTCCAGCACTTCGGCCACGATCTCGGCGGCCTTGCGGCCCGGCTTTTCGATCACGGCGAAATAGACCTCGGCCTTCTTGTCGGCGCGCTTTTCCAACTGATCGAGCGTGAGGCCGGTGGAGCGCAGGAACCCCTCCAGCGCCGCCGCCGGGGCATCGGTGCGCGGGCCTTTGCGTTCCTCGCGCACCGGGCGGCTTTCCGGCGTCAACCCCGTCAGCGTCAGCACAAGGCGGCGCGGCGTCGAAAAGGCGCCCGCGCTTTCATAGGTCAGACCGGCCTCCACAAGGCCATCGGTCACCAGTTTTTTCAGGTTCTCCCGCGCCGCCCCTTGCATGCGCGCCGGGATTTCCTCGGAGAAAAGCTCGATCAGAAGGTCGGACATGGGGTTTCTCCGTCAGGCGTCAGGATAAAGCAGGGAAAGGGCAGCGCGGATCATCAGTTTTCCAGACTCGCGTTCGGGTCCACCTTCAAGGTGTCGTTCAACTGGTGCCAGGCATAGGCGCTGCCATCGGGGAACACCGCCACGACGCGATCCACGCCGCGCGTGATGTCGGCCACCGAGAGGAAGGCAATCGCCTCGCCCGATTGCAGGGCCGAGGTGATGCGGCCCGCATCGAAACAGTCAAACCACGGGGGCGCGACCAAGGGCGTGGCCTTGTCATAAACCCGGTAGGTTTCGGTCAGCAGGGCCTGGCTCAGCGGCGTGTGGAAGCAGGCGCGGAAGCGCAGGGGCGAGCTGTCGCTGTCGATGCCTTCCACATTCTCGGCCACGATCACCTCGGGCGCCTCGCCCAGGATCGGCGTCAAGGCGATCTCGGCCCCGGTCTCAAAGGCCGCCGGTTTGTAAAAGGCGTAAAGCTGGGCATACCAGATGCCCACCCCCGCCAGCGCCGCCGCGATCACGATGCCACCCCCGACGATCTTGCCATTCACGCCACACCCTCCACCGAGGCGCCCGCTTCCGTCTGCACACCCAAGGAGGCACCAGCCTCCGTCTGCACACCCAAGGAGGCACCAGCCTCCGTCTGCACAAACGCATCGGCGCATTTCTTGGCCAGCGCGCGCACCCGGCCGATATAGGCCTGACGCTCGGTGACCGAGATCACGCCGCGCGCATCCAGCAGGTTGAACAGATGGCTGGCCTTGATCGTCTGGTCATAGGCCGGATGCGCCATGATGATGCGCTTGCCGGTCTTCGGGTCTTCCGCCGGAAACTCCAGCAGGCGCTGGCATTCGGCCTCGGCATCCTCGAAATGCCGCAAAAGCATCTCGGTCGTCGCGCCATCAAAGTTGTGGCGGCTGTATTCTTCCTCGGTCTGGCGGAAAATATCGCCATATTTCAGCGGGATCGGGCTGTCGGGGTCGTTGAAGGGCATGTCCATCACATGATCAATGCCCAGCACATACATCGCCAGCCGCTCCAACCCATAGGTCAGCTCGCCCGAAACCGGCTTGCAGTCATGGCCGCCAACCTGCTGGAAATAGGTGAACTGGCTCACCTCCATCCCGTCACACCACACTTCCCAGCCCAGACCCCAGGCCCCCAGCGTCGGGCTTTCCCAGTCATCCTCGACAAAGCGGATGTCATGCAGGCTGGTGTCAATGCCAATGGCCTGAAGGCTGCCCAGATAGAGGTCTTGCAGATCGGGCGGGCTCGGTTTGATCAGCACCTGATACTGATAGTAATGCTGCAAACGGTTCGGGTTCTCGCCATAGCGCCCATCGGTCGGGCGGCGCGAGGGCTGCACATAGGCCGCAGCCCAGGGCTTGTTGCCCAGGCTGCGCAGCGTGGTGGCCGGGTGGAAGGTGCCCGCGCCCACTTCCATGTCATAGGGCTGCAACACGGCACAGCCCTTGGCACCCCAATAGGTCATCAGCCGCAGGATGATTTCCTGAAAGCTGCGGGGGGTGGTCACGGCAGAAGCGGTCATCGCGGGTCTCCTTGCGGATGGGCTGGCGGCGGGCGCAAGGCCGAAACATCGGGCCGGGCGTTCCGGCTTTCCATAGGCAAGCCGCGTTCAGGCGTCAATGCGCCGCCGCGCACCCAAGACCCGCTTCCGCGCGCAACCGCTCGCGCAACTGTCAGATCGCCCGGGCCTTTCTGCATTTGCAAGGCGCCATGCCTGCGTGTAACGGAGAAGCCGACCATTGTGACGGGACCGTGATCCGATGAAGCAAGTGATTTGTGCGCTGGCCCTGCTGGCCGCCCCTGCCCTGCCGCAGGCCGTGCTGGCTCAAACCGCCGGGGAAACCCAACGCGCCGCGCAAGACAGCATCTGGCTCCAGATCGAGGCGCAGCCCTCGCTCGACATCGCGCAGGAACGCGCCCGCGCCTATGGGGCCCTGTTTTCCGATGTGGCGGGCTTCGACACCCGCGGCTGGTTCGCCATCGCGCTCGGCCCCTATGCCGACCGCGCCGCGGCCGAGTCCCGTCTGCGCCAGTTGAAGGATGAGGGGCTGATCCCCGCCGACAGCTTCATCGCCTTTGGCCGCGATTACCGCGATCCCTTCTGGCCCAATGCCGCGAACGCAGCCGCGACACCCGCCCCCCCGGTGGAAGACCCGCTGCTCGCCCTGCCCGCCGAACCTGCGCCGGAAACGGTGCCCAATACGCTCCCAGAGACGCTCCCCGAAACGACCCCCGAAACCGTGGCAGAGCCCGCCCCCCCGGTCTTCCTCGACGAAACGCCCGCCGAGGCCCGCGCCGCCGAAGCCAGGCTGGACCAAACCGCCCGCGAAAAGCTGCAAACCGCGCTGCAATGGTTCGGCTTCTACCCGGCCCGCGTCGATGGTGCCTTCGGCCCCGGCACCCGCAAAAGCATGGCGGCGTGGCAAGAGGCCAATGGCCTCGACCCCACCGGCATCCTCACCACCATGCAGCGCGAAACCCTCGTCGCCGCCTATGATCAGGCCCAGGCCGAACTGGGCCTCGCCACCGTCACCGAAGCCGAGGCCGGGATCGAGATCACCCTGCCCACCGCCATGGTGGAGTTTGACCATTTCGAGCCGCCCTTCGTGCATTACCGCGAAAAGAACGCCTCCGGCGTCAAGGTCATCCTGATCTCGCAACCGGGCGACCAGTCCACGCTCTATGGCCTCTATGACGTGCTGCAAACGCTGGAAATCGTGCCGCTCTCGGGCGAGCGCAGCCGCTCGGAACGCAGCTTCACCATTGATGGCCGCTCGGACACACAGGCCAGCCATGCCTATGCCGAATTGTCGAAAGGTCTGGTGAAGGGCTATATCCTGTCCTGGAACCCCGCCGATCAGGACCGCATGACCCGCGTGCTGGCCGCCATGCAGTCGAGCTTCCGCTCGGTGGGCGACAAGGCACTCGATCCCGGCCTCGTGCCGCTGTCGGACGAAGGCCGCAAGGGCCTGATGTCCGGGCTGGAAGTGCGCCGCCCCGAATTGTCACGCACCGGCTTCTATGTCGATGCCACCGGCACCGTCGCCACCGTGGCCGAGGCGGTGGAAGGCTGCAACCGCATCACGCTGGACCTGCGCACCGATGCCAGCGTGATCTCCACCGATGCGGGCACCGGGCTGGCGCTGCTGAAACCCGCCAAACCGCTGGCCCCGCCAGCCGTGGCGCAACTCCTCTCCGGCCCCGCGCGCGAAGGGCAGGAAATCGCGGTGTCCGGCTACAGCTACGAAGACAAGCTGCCCGCCCCCACCCTCACCTTCGGCACGCTGGAGGAAATGAAGGGCCTGAACGGCGAAACCGGCGTGGCGCGGCTCAGCCTCGACGCGCTGCCCGGCGATGCGGGCGCGCCGGTGCTGGACAGTTCCGGCACCGTGATCGGCATGCTCCTGCCGCGCGACGTGACCGGCGCGCGCAAACTGCCCGACAGCGTGTCCTACGCGCTGCAAGCCGCCACCCTCGCCCCGCGCC
>CALKAA010000268.1 GCA_937983495.1 uncultured Gemmobacter sp.
ATGGCATCTTCGGCGGCTTTGGGCACATATTCTTCGGTCGCCAGCTTGTCGCCTGCCGCGTCAATCTGATTGTGGTAAAGATAAAGAATGTCGTGATCGCGGAAGATTTCTTTCCCCTCAGCCGTGCTGAGGTTCATGAAATCCTTCGCCGCGAGAACCTTTGCCCGGTCGCCCACACGGCCCGCGGTCAGCGCCTTTTCACGAGGGCCAGCCCCAACCGTGCTGGCGCCGTCGAGCAGGACAAGGTCACCGTCATCCGCGAATGACAGGCGCTGATGCGGCAAAAGCGCCGCCATCCCAAGCTGGGTATAGCTCGGCAGCGCGCCAATCATCGGCTTCAGCTCTGCCTCGAAACGGTTCAAGCTGCGGATCTGGCGGAGCGCCTCCTCGGCAACTTCATAGCGCAGCGCGTCCGAGATGACGACGACGACCTTCTGATCCTTGCGCCGAAACTCTGCGGCCTGATCGCGGTAGAAATCCATCTGTCGCGGAAAGCCCGGCACCGACCAATCGTCAAGCCGGGCCACCTGATCTTGCCAGGCATCATTCAGCTTCAGCACAAAATTCGTGGTGTAACGCTTTTCCACCGCCTCATAGAGCGAGGACAACAACCCTGCCTGCCCGCTTTTCTGCATATGGTAGATGAACTTGCGGTAAAGCTGGTCCAGCCGGAACCAGCTTGCCGCATAGCGTTTTACCCCATCGGAAACGCTGGTCATTGTCAGATCCGCCTCGGCCAGCGCCTTTTGGAACTCGGTCGCCGCCTCGATCGCCTGATAGACATCGGCGTAGCGGCCATACCAATGGCTCTGTCGCCGCTCCCGCACCCAGGCCAGCACATCCGTTGCGTTCAGGCTCTGCTCAGACAGGCCTTTGACGATCTCAAGAACGATGCGGCGATCAACTTCCTCGAAATGGTCATGCGCCATCAGTTTTCGGAAATCGCGGGCCGCCAGATCATCCTTGATCTTCAGCACATCCTGATACTGGCCCGAAAGGGCCTCAAAGGCCGATACGGCATATTTCGACGCGCTCCAGCGCCGGAACATCAGCGCAGCATCCCCGGTCAGCGCAGCCTTATCTCCCATCGCCCGCGCCCATGAGCTGGCGAAAAGCGAGATGGCGAAATCCTGAAAATCGGGAGCATCCGGCGCATAGCCATAGCGCGCAGCGACCTCGGTCCAGAAGAATGGCAACAGACCCACCCGCTCAGTCAAGCGCAAGGCATCGTCACGCTCTTCGGCCAGTTCCGCCAATAGCGCCTCGACCACCGTATCCAGATCACCACTGGAACCCGCACAAACCGCCAGCATCTTGCGACGAATGTCGTTTTCATGGCTGCTGGGGCGATCCCGTTCCATCTCGCGCAGAGCATCCAGCCGCTTGCCGGAACGGTAGAACTCCATATGGTCGCGGACGGCCGCCTCATACCTCGCCGGGATGCCGAGTTCCGCCACCCAGATCGCCGCCTGATCGGCGCGGAACACGGCGGTCGCGAGTTGCAGATCCAGCAACCAGTTATCCGCCATCGGCGGCTCGGGGCCTTCCTTGTAGAGCAGGAACCGCGCTTTCGGCTGTTCCCGCAGCAGGCGGTATTTCAGGCCGAACTCGTTGTTCGCGATCTCCAGTTTGGTCACGCCGGGCAGGTCCAGCGCGTCGAACGCCGCCCGCAGGTCGCGGTTGGCGTCATACCAGAAGACGATGCGGTGACCCTGATCCTCGTAAAGCCGCACCAGACCTGCGGTGATGCGGTCAGTCATCCGCCGCCTCCAGCCCCTTGATCGGCTTCAGCGCGCCCTTGAACAGCGGGTAGTTGCGCTTAACCCCGTCATCGAGATCAATCGGTATCTTTTTCTGCGCCATCGGATAGACTACATCGCGCTCCCATGCGGTCAGCTCGTCGATCTGTTTGATCACCGCGCCGACCTCCTTCTGCGCCTTGGTCCGTTGCGCCGGGGTCGCGGTCGGGTCATCGGCCAGCTTCTCCAGCCGCCCGCGTTCGACCTCCAGCTTGGCGATGAACTCGCGCAGGTATTGGTTCAGCACGACCGAGACGGTGTCGGGCCGGTAGCGGTGCATATAGATCAGCGCATTGAAGCTGCCCTTGGGGCTGGAGAACATCCAGTAGATCGGGCGCTTCTTGTATCGGCGCACGTGGTAATCGAAGAAATCCTTCGTGAACCAGCGGCGCAGATCCTTGCCCAGGGCGGCCTCCACGAAGGCGAGGTTCTCGCGGAACTTCGCCTCGCCAAAGGTCACGCGCAGGAAATCGCGGGCGCGGGTGACGATGTCATCGGCGAACCAGTCGGCATCGAGCACCGGGATGACATTGTCGCGGTCGGGCTCGAATGTAGGCGCGGGAATGCGGGCCAGATAGTCCTCGATCCCTTCGCCCTGATTGGCGAGGATCAGGCTGGGCGCGTCGAGGCTGTAGCGCCCGAACATGCAGCCCACGGCATAGTGGAGAAGTTCCTCCACCGTCTCCTGCCGCAACCGCGCCTCGCGGTCCTCCTCGGTGCCCTTCACGCCATAGCGATAGGCAGGGTTGCAGGTAAGGGTGATCTCCTCGATCGGCACCTCGGGGGTGAGTTCGTCTTGCAGGCCATAGGCATCGATGAAGATGCGGTTGTTCTCCTCCTCCAGCCGCTGCATCTCATCCGTCATCCCCGCCCAATGGGCGCGGAGGTTCGTGTAGCTGGCCGAGAGCGTTTCGGCGCGATGCTCGGGCTGGAGGAGCGGGAGGGTGGTGAAGTCCCACGCGGGCTCAAATGCTGCCCAGTCATCTTTTGCCGCCTTCAGCAACGTCTCAGTATTAATCCGAAGCTGATGACGCTCCTGCGGAGCTGCGTTGAGTGCTGGCAGGTCGGATACGACTCCGGATACCACATTCAGGGTCCCGCCGCGAACCTGAAGGAGTAGTCGCATCAGGTTCGTGTTGAGGAATGCTAAGGTGTCGAACGCATTTTCCCCAAAGATCGAAATTGCTGCGCTGGTAAAGCCATACCCTTCCGGTCTCCAGCGGAAGCTGGTTATCCCCGATCCAACAAAGCCCCATGTCGCACCACTTTGGAACATGTACTTCAAATTTTGCGGACGAGACTTTAAGGAGCCATCTGGGTTCCTGTAATTTTTGATCCGGAAACCATCATCTTCCCAATCCATGAGAAAGTCCGGCCCCAGATACCACTTCCTAAATCCACCCGCCTTATCGGTCAGAATCCAACGTCTATCACGACCAATATTGACCTGAGAGACCTCCCAGCACATCTTCATGAAAACGTCGTCATTCCGTGTTCCGACGCCTTCTTTTATTTCACACAACTGCCCAATCAGCTGACCACTGTACAGCCTGTATATATTCTCACCCAACCAATAGGAAATTGGACTACCTGGAATGCGCCCAAAGTCTTTCGCGGATGCGCGATAAAACCAACCGCAATCGGTGTTGCGAATAGCTTCCAGTGCCTTTGGCGCCTGACTCGCCGCGCCACGAAAATCTGACAGTTTAACAAACCCTCCTTTCATCTCTGGCATGTGCGAGTTGGAAAGTGTGAATGCGCAAATTGGAACGGTCGCCCCTTCGAAAGCTGAGTATTCCAACTGAATCAGGCTAGTGATTGACTTCTCATTCAGGATAAACTCTCGCAAAGGATGATAGGTGGAAATGAACATCCACACGAACGGCGTCATGTATCCAAGGTGACCACCCTTGATTGCCAGTTGCGTATTGCGAACCATGAACGAAGAAAACAAGTCAAACTTTACATCCGGATAGTTCGACTTCAAAAAATCAGCGATTGTTTCGCTCATGTTCTTCCCGCCCATATAAGGCGGGTTCGCCACCACCACATGATACTTCGGCGACAGCGCCTCGGCCATCTGCAGCGCCTTCTCCAAGCGCTCCAGCACCGGGCGCAGCAGCAAATCCGCGTCGAAGTCCCGCGCCTGAACCACCCGCAGCGTCTCGGCCGGATCCCGCAGCTTCGGCACGATCAGCGAGCCGAAGTTCTTCGCCTGCTCGAACTGCTGGAGATCGGCCAAAAGCTCCACGCAGTGGCGCATGTCGGCGCGCAAGATGTTCACATTTCTTTGGAACTGCGCGAACAGCTCGGTCTTACCAGCAGCATGGGTCAATCGTGATTGGAAGTGGGAAAGCGCCACAGCCTCTTTCGTCATATCATTCTTTGGGTTCATCATGGCCAGCATGATGCCCTCAAGACGCTGAGCGACCTCCTCACAACCAGATTGTTTGCGAAACGCGGCCAAGAGCCCTTCCACTTCGCGCCAAGGGCGTGCGTTCACGGCAGCATGCCATAGCCCGGAGGATATTTCGTCATAAGCCGCAAGCACTTTTGGCTTTGACGCCATTTCATGAAATAGTGCGATGCTTCGCTGCAAGGCGGCCTCGAAGGTCACGAACACCCCCATGACAGCATCAGCAGAAGTCGCATTGGCAAGCGCGCCGTGAATATGGTCGATTGCAGATGCGACATCATCGACAAAGCCCGGGAGGCTGTTCAACAGAGATCGAAGTTCCGTAAGGGTTGCATGGAAAGAACCCGGCAGTTTGGTCCAAATTTGCCAAACATCATCAAGCGAAACACGAGACGGTTGCAACACCACGATGTTGGGCCGCGCCTCCATCCGCAGGAAGCGCCGCCGCCCCAGACGGGCCGCCGCTTTCATCGACAGGGCAAAGGCCGCCAGCGCCCCGGCCCGGTCGTCTATCTCGACCCCGGTCAGGTTGTGCGCCAAGATCAGACCGGGGATCTCGGCCGCGTCATGGCCTTCCTCGGCATAGATCTCATACAGCAGATCGAAGGCATAGGTCAGCATATGGCCCGAACCGCAGGCCGGATCGCAGATGCGGATGTCCTCGGCCCGTGCGATCCGCAGGAAATCCGTCTCGGGCTCCACCGGCGCGATGTAATAGTCCATCCTCAAAGCCAGCCCGGACTGCGGGCGGTTCAAGAGCCACAACCGGCCCAGCGAGTTTTCCACCAGGTAGCGGACAATCCAATGCGGCGTGAAGAGCTGCGTCGCCGCCGGGATGTTCTCGGCGGTGATCTTCACGTTCTTCTTCAGGCCCGCAAAGACCTGGTCCTTCTTTTCCGAGATGTAGAACTGGTAGAGCCAGCCGATGATCTCGACATCCTTGCAGGCCTCTTCGGTCATCACCTCGCGCAGGCGGGCGAGGATGCTGGTTTGTGACAGCAGGTCGTCGGGCATCAAAAGCTCGGTGTAATCCTCGGCCCGCTCAAACATGAAGGGCATGGGGCCGTGCCAATCGTTGCAGGCATGGATCACGAGCAGGCGGTAAGCCTCGGCCTGGCCGTCATGCGCGGGCCGGGTGCCGTTCAGATATTCGGCGATCTCGGGGCGGGCGGCATCGGGCAGGTTGCCGGCCAGCGCCTCGGCCAGAATCTCGGGCCGGGTGGCGCCGTCAGCGGGCGAGACCACGCGCGGGTTGGTCAGCCCCGTCGCATCCATGAACCGCAGCGCAGTGAAGCGGTTGAACCAGGTATAGGCGGCTTGGTCGATCACCTGCGGGCGGGAGGCGGCCACTGCGGCTTCGAGCTTGCGGATCGCGGCGGGGTGTTCGCGCCGCGCTGCGGCACCATCAGACAGCACCATATCAAGGCGGGCGGTGACCTGATCGATCAGCAGATTGCGCGCGGCTTGGGCAAATTTCTTCAGCGCGTTGGTATCCATCAGACAGTCACCTTATTGCCTGCGCCGATTTCGGCCAGCAGGGTCTTTCGCATTTCGTCAAGGTAGCGGGTCACGTCGGCCTCATCTTCGAGATAGGGTTTGGCGAAGCGGACGGTGATCGAACGCGCATTGATGTATTTCGGTTGGGCGGGAATGGGTTGGACGGACGCCTTGACCGGATCTTTCGCCGGGGCCTCATGCAGCGCACCACCGGTGGGTTCGGGTTGGCGATAAAACTCGCGGGACGGTGAAAGCGCTGCGATCTGGGTCAGGGTATCGGCCAGAAGGCTGGCGCGAACCTCGTTGGCCTGATTGCGGAGCGCCGGGATCAGGCTTTGGCCCGCTTGCGCGGCCTTACGATCCGCCAGCCTGGTCTGGATGCGAGCCTGCTGCTCAGGCGCGAGCGCAAGGAATTCCGATGTCTGGGCGATCTTGGCAGCGACCTCGTCAATCGCGGCAATGACCGTGGTGCGCTCTGCCAGAACGGCCTGCTCGACACGCTCCTTCAGCGCGTAAAAATCAGCCTTCAGGCCCTGCATGGCGGACCCCTTGAAGCAATTCGGATCTGCAAGTGCTGCGCGCATCGCATCAGATGAGCCATCAGCAAGGTAGGCAATGTTCTGATCCTGCGCGCTCAGGAAGGCGCGAACGTCGTCATAAATCGCCTTTTGCGGGCCCGACATGAAGCTGCGGATCTTGTCGAGGACATCCTCTTTCGCATCAAGCAATTGGTCCTCCTGCCCGACAGGACCGGTGATGAACCAGGTCGCAGCCTGGTCACGCATCGCGTCAAGGATCAGGCGCAGGGGATCGAGCGCGGCAACAAACGGATACTGCGCTGACTGACGTCCAAAACGCTCCAACTCATCTATCAGCTTGCGCGACTGGGTCTGCCACTCTGCGCCCAGGCTACGGGCATCGTTCCCCGATGGCGGAAGATCGAAGAGCGCCTGGAACAGCTCGCGCGATTTACGGATCTGGCCTGCGGTGAATTCGACCTGCGGCGATAGCAGGATATTGCCGAGTGCATGGCTGTTGCGCAGGCTTTGCACCAGGGCATCGCCTTCAATCAACGCACTGTCGATGCGTGCCTCAAGCTTGCCGCGCGCAGAAAGGCTCGCGGTCAGACAGAGAACCGCGATGCCCGGCCAGCCATAGGGCTTGGCCCCGAATTTCTCGACAAGCGCCTTGGCCGAGACGCGCGTTCCAAGCCGCATCTGTGCCTGTGCATGATCGAGCACGTCCTTTTCAGCCTCGGTCAGACCACTGCCTTCGCCGCCAAACAGCCCCCCGTCAATCCGCCCCGCCCGACTGAGATCGGCCTCGGAATAAGACGCCCCCCGCAGCACCGGCAGGCCGGTATAGACCTTGTCCACCAATGTCTGGAAACCCTTGACGATACGGTCCTGCGGATCCTCGCCGCCGACTTCCAGCTCGCTTCCCCGAACGAAGAGGCGGGCATTGCCCATCAGGCCACGAAGACGCAGGATCAGCTCTTTCTCCCGCCGGGTATTCTGCTCGCGCTTTTCTGCGATGATACGCGAGCGCCCCGGCTGCCCTTCGGTCGAACCTGTTTGCTTGGCGAATTTCGAGGTCTTGAGCCAAAGAATCAGATCCTGGGTGAACCGGGGATCCCGACCGAACAGAACGACCAGCTCATCCGTGGCCATGCTGGTTGAGCGAACCACGTCCGGCGTGTCGGATTCATCGCTGAAGGGCGAGATAAAATTGATCGACAGCTCATAATCCCGGTTCAGCTTGTGACCATCCAACTTGCGGGTGAAAGGATAGTCGATCCCCGTGGCCGCATGTTTGATCTTGCTGTGTTTCAGGATCGCCCCGAAGGCCAGTTCATCAAGATGGCGTTCGATTTCAGCCGGATCGACAGCGATGGCCTTGATTTCAGCCTCGACGTCCTTTTCTTCATTGGTCAGGAATTCAAAGACTTCGCCATTGCGCTGGATCAGCGTCTGACGCTCCAGAAGCGACAGCGCTGCTTCGATCTTGCGACGTTGTTCCGTCTGATCCGCCTCGAACTTCGACAGCAGCAGGATCGAGATATTGCGCGCCGTCGGCTTGAATTCCTTGACATATTTGACAAGGAACAAGACCTTCAGCACCCGCACGGCAAACTCATCACCAAGGTTTTTCTCGGCCAGCTGAACAGACTGCTGCACCGAGGATTTGAGCGCGGTCCGGATGCCCTCAAACATGAGGTCGAAGGTCACGAGCCCGCCGACCTCAGTCTGCGCCAGCTGCTTGGCCACCTCCTGGAACACGCCAAGCATCGAGCGTTCGCCAACCGAGCTGTGCTTGCCCTCAAAGGCATTGTGCTGCGACAGGCCCATGATTGCGCGCTGGAACAGGTCATATTGGTAGTTCGGGAAAGGATAGGACGCGACAAACTGCTCCTTCCCTGAGAAATTCTTGAACTTGAACGAATTGTCACCAAAGTCAAACAGCGTGCGAAGGTTGTTTTCCTCGGCATCGTAAAGATTGCCCAGGGTGATCTGGCCCTTCTCCGTCTTTGACAGCAACCGCCTCTGGATCACCTCGGCCACATCTTGCGAATTAAGCGGCATTCGGTTCGCAAACCGGGCCTGGATCTTCGAGAAGTCATTTTCCTGCTGAGCCGTCATATCCCCGATGACCGAACTCATATCCTGCTGAGCGGTCACGATAATCCATGCCTGCCCCTTGCATTTGGTATTCAGGCTTTCGGCAATCGTTTGCAGGTTTGTCATCAGCTTGACATTGTCTGCAATATACTGACCGACCTCGTCGACAAAAAAGTTCAGGCGGAATTTTGGCCCCTGCGCGTCGATCCAAGCCTTCACCATATTGGCGAAATCCTCGATCGAGACCCTGGTATCCTTGCGATACTGACCCAGAATATCCTTGCCATCATCACCTGTGACCTCGGCGAACGCCGCAGCCACATGACGTCCCTCCATCAGGGCCTGTTCGCGACCGCGCTCCCACGACTTGCCCGAGGATTTGGCAAAGGCATCCTTGAAGACTTGCAGCTTTCCACGGCTATCCAGATCGCGCTCGAACTGTGCAATATGCGGCAGTTTACCATAATATCCGCACATCTCGTCAAAGACCTTCTGGAACACCGCCAAAAGCGCATCCACATCGGTCTTTGAAATGACATCGGCTTTCTGATCGATATTGAACAAAACCGAGCGCGACGGAATCGAAACTGCCTTCCGCAGAGCCCCAGACAGCATCGGCTTGTCAGCAAGCTTCCCTTCGAAAACATCAAAGGCGCGACGCCCATCGATCTCATCATTCTCCAAAAGCAGAGCGAGCATCTTCAAGAGGTGTGATTTACCCGAACCGAAGAAGCCAGAGATCCAGACTCCATTGGCCGTATCGTAATTGTTATAGGCATCCAGAAACTGCTCAAGCCGGGCACCAATTTCATTGGTGATGACATATTCATCCAACTCGATCAGCAGGCTGGCTTTATCGTCAGCCTTGATGACACCATCAATCGCGCGGTCGACCGGCTTGGCAAAGATGTCACGCAATAAGGTAGCCATGGATCAGACCTCGTAATTCAGAATATTGAAAGCGCGGTAGTATTTGTCATCATGCAAGCGGCCGAACAGTTCCAGCGAAGCGCCGGTGGCCAGAGCATGGGTGTAGTTGCCCGGGAAAAACATCACGGTCGGGCAGTCTTTCGCAGTGCTTTGCAGGTTGTTCAGCACATTATGCGACCTCAGGAAGGGATAGACCTCACCCACGCCCGACAGGAAGATCACATCATGCGGCGTGGCCTCGATCCGGCTGCCAATCGCCGGAATCAGATGCTCCTGCGGATCCAGGACGCCTTGCAGCAGCTCCTTCAGTTCGGTTTTGTCTGTCTCCGCTTCAACATCCAGCAACTGATCAAAAATCGCACGCTCTTTCAGGATTTCAATCGACAGATCGTAAAGATCAACATCAAGAACCCGGACACCGGCATGGCCGAGGCGCGCAATCAGATCCTTGCGGTCCTCAACCTGGGTCAGACCATCCGCCGCATCATAGGCGCAGATGAAAAACGGCACCTCATTGCCCAAGCCCTGTTTGTTCAGGAACCGTGCGCTTGATACAACTTTGAAAAGGTGCTCGGCACGCCCGCGCCGATCTGTTTTCGTGCTCACCTTGCCCCCTCACTTCCCGGAAAAACCCACAGGTCCTCAGGGCTATTCTCTTCGATCAACAGCTTCATCCGCAGCGGCAACCAAACGGCCTCAATCTGGCTGTTCGCCGAGAGCAAACCAGATTCGCGCAAAATGCGAAACAGGACCTGCCGCAATTTCGCGCAGGTTGATGGCGAGAGTTCGGCAAGGCTTTGATCGAATTCAGCCTTTCCGGCGAGGAACCGATCAAAAGCATCATGGCCAAGCTCCAGTCTCCAGCTGGCGAAGCGATCGGAAATCACCTCAACTGCGAATTCACGAACAAAGCGGTAGGTGCGGCAAATCGCCAGCCACATCATTGCCTGCTGCCCGGCGCGATCAGCTTCCTCCAGCATCCAAAGCCGCTCAGCCTCGGTCAGTTGCCCGATCCGATCGTAGACTTCGCGCAAAGCGCGGGTCTGTGAGGCAAGTTTCGGCAGTGCAGAAGCCCCCTCCCGTAACAGGCGATCACGCGCAGCCCCCCATGGCTCGCCCGCGCGATAGCTTTGTGCAATCGCAAGGCTCTCGTTGAGCATCAAGCCGCCAACACTGAAGGACATTCGATATTTCTGCGACACGACCATCTTCAGATACCGACACCGTCGAATTCGTGCTGCGCCCGCGTAAGCGCTGCAGCGAGTTCAGGTGCATTATCAGCGACGATATGCTGTGTGCGGGGATCACGCCCGCTTGCATCGTTGAGCAGCCCCAGACGGCGCATCACATAGAACAGCATCGCATATCGGACGGTCAGCACTGACCGCCCATCCGCCATATCGTAATCCTTCGCCACCACGGCCTGCTGCCCCGGCGACAACCCGGGATGGGGGACGAGTATGATGTCGAAGGCCTCATGCCACAGGCGATCTTGCACACCGTCGGCACCGGGCGCGGAGGTCGCCCCAATCTCCAGAATCCGCGGCAGAAGGAAATCCTTGAACCGCCCAGTCTCATGGCACCAGGCACGGGCGTGCCAGCGGAACCCGTCATGGCCAAAGGCATGGGGGGTTATCCTGCGCCAAGTCGGGTCCGGACGATCCCGGCTCATCGACTGATAGCAGACATCCAGCGATTGCCCCCCTCGGATCGCCGCGAGAATGGCGCGCAGCGCCCCCACATCCACTTTGCGGCGGGGCGTCAGTGCAATATCCATCTCGGGCGGCACAGAGAGCCAGCTGGACCCGGCCTCGACCAGACCCTCCGCCAGCGTTCGCAGGCGCATGAGGTAGGCATCGGGATCAGGGTCCAGAAACACAGGCCGAAACTCCGGCCCCGCCACATAGCGCCGCGCACTCTTGTCATAGATCGCATTGTGGGGTGCGCGCTCCTGATAATGCGTCAGATCCTTCGAGGCCTGCGGCACCGAGACACCAAAGGTATCGATCAGGTCGGATCGGTTGACACCACCCTCCCAGAACAGGCGGAATTCAATGAACTCCAGCCGCCGCTCGACACCCCATTTCAGCATCACGCACCATCAGAATATAAAGTATATGGACATTCATACAATGCCCGTATATTTTATATCCATACTAAGCTCTGCTTGTCAATCAGTTCGAGGCCCTCATGCGCATCCTGCACACTGCCGACTGGCACATTGGCCAGACCTTGAATGGCTGGACGCGAGAGCATGAGCATCGCGCCTTTCTGGCAAATCTGCGCGACCTGATCGTGACCGAGCGGATCGACGCCCTGCTGGTCGCCGGGGATGTCTTCGATGGCATCAACCCCTCGGGCGAGGCGCAACGCCTGCTTTACGAAGCTATCGCGGGGTTTCACAGAGCAAATCCCCGGTTGCAGATCGTGATGACGGCGGGCAACCACGATCCGGCCCAGAGGCTTGAAGCCCCCGAGGCGGTGCTGGCCGCGCTTTACGTGCATGTGATCGGCACCTTGCGGCATGGGCCGGATGGCGTCGATATGGACCGCCACCTGATCGGCTTGCGCGACAGCAGCGGCACGCTCCGGGCGCACGTCCTGGCCGTGCCCTTCCTGCGCGCGGGTGATCTGCCGGGCTTGCAACTGGGAGCCACGGGCGGGGCCGAGCCCGCCATCACCGCTGCCGCCCGCGCCCTGCATCTGGCGATGTCTGAAGCGGCCGCAACCCGGGCAAACAGCCTCCCCCTTCTCGCCATGGGGCACCTGACCTGCGCCGGCGGCCTAGAATCTGAGGGGGCCGAACGCCGCATCCTGATCGGCGGTGAACATGCGGTGCCGCCCGACATTTTTCCGCCCGCGCTGTCCTATGTCGCGCTTGGCCATTTGCATCGCCCGCAATCGCTCGACGCCGGGCGGGTGCGCTATTCCGGCTCTCCCTTCCCGCTTTCCGCCGCCGAAATCGCCTATGACCACGGCGTCACGCTTCTGGATCTGGATGAGGGCTTCGCGCCGCGCCACATTCCCCTGCCGCGTCCTGTCGCCATACACCGCCTGCCTGCGCGCGGCGCGGCCCCGCTGGCCGAAATTGCGGCCGCGCTGGCGGCGCTGAACCTTGCGTCTGACACACCGCGCAGTGCGCAGCCCTTCGTCTACCTCGCGATCCTTGCCGACCGCCCGGTGACGCAACTGCGGGCCGAGGCCGAGGCGCTGATTGAAGGCTTGCCGCTGCGCCTCGCCGGGCTCTCGATCATCAGGCCAGAGGTTGCCGCAACACCGGACGCACCGCCCCCCAGCCTATCCGAGACCACGCCCGAGGATCTGTTCATCACCGCCTTCCGGCAAGCGCATGGCCAAGACCCGGGCAGCACCCATCTGGCCGCCTTCCGCGACGCCCTGTCCGAAGTCTGATCCCGGAGCCACAGAATGCGCATCCTTTCCATCTCCGGCCAGAATATCGCGAGCCTTGCCCAGCCGTTCTCCGTGGATTTCACCGCTGAACCGCTGGCCGGCGCGGGCCTCTTTGCCATCACGGGCGAGACCGGGGCGGGCAAATCCTCGATTCTCGATGCGATGTGTCTGGCGCTTTATGGCGACGCGCCGCGCCTTGCGGGCGGCGCGACAACGGATGAGGTCCCTGACCCATCGGGCGATACGATCAAGGCCCGAGATTCCCGCGCCATGCTGCGACGCGGTGCAACACAGGGTTGGGCCGAGGTCCGCTTTACCGCCCGGGACGGACAGGATTACATCGCCCGCTGGCAGGCGCGACGCGCGCGCGACAAGGCCGATGGCCGTTTACAAAATGTCTCCCGCTCTCTGTCCCGCGCGGCTGACGGCCAGCCGCTTGCCAACCTGCTCTCGGCCGTCAACGAGATGATCGTGACGCTGACCGGTTTCTCCTATGAGGAATTCCGCCGCACGGTGCTTCTGGCGCAGGGCGATTTCGACGCCTTTCTGCGCGCCGATACCAACGACCGCGCCGGCCTTCTGGAAAAGGTCACGGGCACCGGGCTTTACCGCGATGTCTCGATTCGCATCTATGAACGGCATGACGCGGCCCGGCAGGCCCATGACGCGCTGATCCTGCAGCGGGCGGGCTACCGGTTGCTCTCGGACGAGAACCGCGCCGCGTTAGAGGCGGAGAACGTGGACCTGACAGAAGCCCATGAGAGCGGCATCACCACCGCTAAAGCCTTGCAGGTGCAGCTTGACCTCCACACACGCCACACCGCTGCCCTCCGGCAACTTACGCTGGCCGAGGCCGCAGAGACACAGGCCATCGCCGATCACACCTCCGCCGCGCCCGAGCGCGCGCAACTGGCCCGCATCGACCGCGCCGCCCCGTTGCGGGCCCCATGGCTGGCCGTCCAGACCTCTGAAACCCGGCTTGCAGCGGCGAACATCGCCCTTGTGGGCGCCCGGTCGCTGGCAGCCGAGGCAACGACAAAGACGGCGACGGCCCGGCAACAATCGGATCAGGCCGAGGCCGAGTTCACCGCCCGGGAAGCGGAGTTCAAAGCCTTCGGCCCGATCTGGGATCAGGCGGCGGCGCTGGATCAGCAGATCCTGTCTGCGGCAACAGAGGTTGCGGCTGCAGAAGGTCAGGCAACCCGTGCAGCGCAGGAGGCAAGTGTCCTGCACGTCGCGCTCACCACCCTGCAGACCGAAGAAGCCAATCACCGCACAACCCTGACCGAAACGGAAACGGCACTCGCCAGCCTTTCGGCTGACGTGGGTCTGGCCGACATTTGGGGGCAGGTCCGCGCACAGATCGCGGAGCATGCCACGGCCAGAGAGGCACTGACCGCAGCAGAAGGCGAAGCCGCAAAGCACACGGAAAAGCTGGCCGGTCTGGCGCAAGACCTGGCAACGCTGACCGCGCAGGACCAGGCCGACCGGACCGCAGAGGCCGGTCTGGCCCGGCAATCGGCTAACCTTGCCACAGCCATCAGCGCGGTTGAGGCCGCCCATCCCGCCCGCCGCGCCGGGGATCTCGCTGCCCTGTCCTCGGCTCTGGCCGATATGATCCGCGTCGGGGCCGATCACGCAGCGGCCAGCACCGACCTCGCAAACGCCAAGGCGAGCGGAGAGACCGCCGCAACCCTGCTGGCCACGGCGCAGGGCGATGCCACGCGCGCCACCGGTGATCTGGCACGGGCCGAGGCACAGGTCGCCGCCCTGACCGCTCCGGTCGAACGGGCCGATCTTGCGGCATCCGACGCGGCGCAAGCCCTGCGATTGCGGCTGGAGCCGGACACGCCCTGCCCGGTCTGTGGCGCGACCGACCACCCGACCCATGCCGATGCCGCATTGGCGGAACTCGCCGCCAGCCTGCGCACCGATCTTGCCGCCGCGCGGCTGGCATCCAATTCCGCCCGGTCACAACTGGCCGAGGCCCTGCGGCAACAGGATCGCGCAACCGAACAGGCCAAACAGGCCGGGACCGACGGCGCGCGCGC
>CALKAA010000269.1 GCA_937983495.1 uncultured Gemmobacter sp.
TGCCGCGCTGAAGGAAGCCGGTCCCGCCGATGCGGGTTTGCTGGAATCCGACATCTGGCGGCTGTGGTCGCGCTCGGGCTCGCCCGCGATGGACCTGCTGCTGGAGCGGGGCGGCAAGGCGATTGAGCAGGGCGATTACGAGGCGGCGCTGGATCACCTGACCGCGCTGACCGATCATGCCCCGGATTTCGCCGAAGGCTGGAACCAGCGCGCGATCGTGTGGTTCCATCTGGGCCGCTTCGGGCAGTCGGTGGATGACATCCGCCGCACGCTGGCGCTGAACCCACGGCATTTCGCCGCCATGGTGGGCTTTGCCGCCATTCTGGAGGCGATGGAACGCCCCGAACAGGCGCTGGAGGTTTACCGCGCCGCCCTTGCTATACATCCCCATCTGGAGGGGGTAGACGAGGCGGTGAAGCGTCTGGAGACCGTGGTCGCCGGGCAGGATATTTAAGGCGGCAGCATGGCTTTCAATTCGCGCGTGACGGCGGTGCTTGGCCCGACCAACACCGGCAAGACGCATTATGCCATCGAACGGATGCTGGGTCACCGGACCGGGGTGATCGGTCTGCCGCTGCGGCTGCTGGCGCGCGAGGTCTATGACCGTATCGTGAAGGCGCGCGGGCCGTCTGTGGTGGCGCTGGTCACGGGCGAGGAGCGCATCGTGCCAGAGCGCACCCAGTATTGGGTCTGCACGGTGGAGGCGATGCCCACCGATATTGGGGCCGATTTTCTGGCGGTGGATGAAATCCAGCTGTGCGGTGACCCCGAGCGCGGCCATGTCTTCACCGACCGGCTGCTGCATGCGCGCGGGCTGGTGGAGACGATGTTCCTCGGCTCGGATGTGATGCGCCCGGCGATTGCGGCGCTGGTGCCGCAGGCGCAATTCGTGCGGCGCGAGCGCTTCTCGCAACTGAGTTACACCGGCCAGAAAAAGATCAGCCGGATGCCGCCGCGTTCGGCCATTGTGGGCTTCTCGGTCGATGATGTTTACGCCATTGCCGAGCTGATCCGCCGCCAGAAGGGTGGCTGCGCCGTGGTGATGGGGGCGCTGTCGCCCCGCACCCGCAATGCGCAGGTCGCCATGTATCAGAATGGCGAGGTGGATTATCTGGTGGCCACCGATGCCATCGGCATGGGGTTGAACCTCGACATCAAGCATGTCGCCTTTTCGGCCACGCACAAGTTTGACGGGCGGCGGATGCGGCCCTTGTTCCCGCATGAGATGGGCCAGATTGCGGGCCGCGCCGGACGCCATACGGAACCGGGCAGTTTCGGCGTGACCGGCGAGGCCAGCCCGCTCGACGAAGACCTTGTGGCGGCCATCGAGGACAGCCGCTTTGCCCCGGTGAAAAAGCTGATGTGGCGCAATCCTGCACTTGAGTTCGGCACGGTGGACCGGCTGATCGCGTCGCTGGAGGCACCGACCACGAATGAATGGCTGCTGCGCACCCGCGATTCCGACGATCTGCTGGCGCTGAAGGCCTTGGCGCAGATGGAGGGCGTGCGCGCCCGCCTCACCAGCCCGCAAGCGGTGCGGCTGATCTGGGATGTCTGCCGCATCCCGGATTTCCGCTCCACCACCGGGGCGGACCATGTGCAATTGCTGCAACGGCTGTTCGGCTTCCTGCATGACGGAAAAATTCCGGCCGATTGGCTTTCCAAAGCGGTTGCACGCATAGATAGAAGCGATGGGGATATTGACGCCATCTCGAAACGGCTGGCCTATATCCGCACCTGGACCTATGTTGCGCAGCGCAAAGGCTGGGTCGAGGACGAAACCCATTGGCGCGACGAGACCCGCGCTGTAGAAGACCGGCTGTCGGATGCGCTGCATGCGCGGCTGACGCAAAGATTTGTCGATCGCCGCACATCGGTCCTGATGCGGCGGTTGAAACAGAAGGAGAGCCTTGTGGCTGAGGTGAATGACAAGGGTGAAGTGATGGTCGAGGGCGAATTCGTCGGCCGTCTGGAGGGGTTCCGCTTCCGTCAGGATGCCTCGGCCTCGGGCGAGGAGGCGCGGGTGATGCGTCAGGCGGCAGTGCAGGCATTGCGGCCCGAATTCCACCTGCGGGCGGACAAGTTCTATAATGCGCCCGATACCGAGATGGATTTCACCGAACAAGGCGGCCTGATGTGGGGCGGCAATGCGGTGGGCAAGCTGGTGGCCGGTGCCGATGCGATGAAGCCCGGCGTCGAGGCTTTCGTCGATGAGGAAGCCGGGGCCGATGTCGCCGAAAAGGTGAAGCGTCGCTTGCAGCATTTCATCGACCGCAAGGTCAGCGCGCTGTTCGAGCCGCTGCTGGCCCTGGGCCGCGATGAGGCGCTGCAAGGGCTGGCGCGCGGCTTTGCCTTCCGGCTGGTCGAGGGCCTGGGCGTTGTCACCCGCGAAAGCGTGGCCGATGACGTGAAGGCGCTGGATCAGGAAGCGCGGTCGTCCTTGCGCAAGCATGGCGTGCGCTTTGGCCAATACACCATCTTCCTGCCGCTGCTCTTGAAACCCGCCCCCACCCGGCTGCGGCTGGTGCTGTGGTCGCTGGCCAAGGGCTTGCAGGAATTTCCCGAAAGCCCGCCTCCGGGCCTTGTGACCATTCCCAACATCGCGGATGTGCCGAAAGAGCATTACACTCTGGCGGGCTATCGCCCGGCTGGCGCACGCGCCATCCGCATCGACATGCTGGAACGTCTGGCCGATCTGCTGCGCGCCAAGGACAGCCGCGCGGGCTTTGAGGCCACGCCGGATATGCTGTCGATCACCGGCATGACGCTGGAACAGTTCGCCGATCTGATGGGCGGACTGGGCTACAAGGGCGAAAAGGCCGAACGCGTGAAGCAGCGCGCCCCGGTGGCCCCTGCGGTCGTCGAAGGCAGCACCGCGCCGATCCCGGAGGAGGTCTCGGTTCTGGCCCCCGCGTCGGAGGAGGCCGTGCCGGTTGCCGATGGGGAAGCCGTGGCCGAGGCCCCTGCCCCGGAGATGGAAACCTTCTACACCTTCACCTGGGCCCCGCGCCCGCGCAACG
>CALKAA010000270.1 GCA_937983495.1 uncultured Gemmobacter sp.
GCTATGATCTGGCGGCGTTGGCGGCTTCGGTTGCGGCGCATGTCGAGGTGCTGCTGCGGAGAGACCCATGAGCGAGAAGCCGACTGCCGAGATGAGCTTTGAAGAGGCGATGGCCGAATTGGAGGCCGTGGTCGGCAAGCTGGAGCGCGGCGATGTGGCGTTGGAGCAGAGCATCCAGTTCTATGATCGCGGGGCCAAGCTGAAGGCGCATTGCGAGGCGCTGTTGAAGGCGGCGGAAGAAAAGGTGGAGTTGATCCGCGCGCAGGAGGGCCGGGCCGTGGGCACCACCCCGGCGCAGGGGCTTTGACTTTTCAGGATATTTTGCAGGCCGATGCCGCGCTGGTGCAGGCGCGGCTGGATGCAGCCCTGGCGGGTTTGGACGATGTGCCGGTGGTGCAGGCCATGCGCTATGCGGTGCAGGGCGGCAAGCGGCTGCGGGCCTTTCTGGTGATGGAATCGGCGCGGCTGCATGGCGTGGGGCCGGAGGTCTCGGTCAGTGCGGCGGCGGCGGTGGAGGCCTTGCACGCCTATAGCCTGATCCATGATGACATGCCCTGCATGGATGATGACGACCTGCGGCGCGGCTTGCCGACGGTGCATGTGAAATGGGATGAGGCGACGGCGGTGCTGGCGGGCGATGCCTTGCAGACGCTGGCCTTTGAATTGCTGTGCGACCCGGCCTTGGGCACGGCGGAGCGGCGCTTGGCGCTGGTGGCGGGCTTGGCGCGGGCCAGTGGCGCGCAGGGCATGGTGCTGGGGCAGGCGCTGGATATTGCGGCGGAAACGGCGGCTGAGCCTTTGACCCTGCCGGAGATCACGCGGTTGCAGGCCGGAAAGACCGGGGCGCTGATCTGCTTTTCGGCGGAGGCCGGGGCGCTGATCGCCGGGGCCGACCCTGCGCCGTTGCGCGCCTATGCGCAGGCGCTGGGTCTGGCCTTCCAGATTGCCGATGACATTCTGGATGTGGAGGGTGATGAGGCCGCCACCGGCAAGCGCGTGGGCAAGGATGCCGAGGCGGGCAAGGCCACATTTGTCTCGCTTCTGGGGCTGGAGGGCGCGCGGGCGCGGGCGCGTGATCTGGTTTTGCAGGCGGAAAACGCCCTTTCTTCCTATGGCGAGGGGGCCGCTGCCTTGATCGCAGCGGCGCGCTTCGTTATCTCGCGGCAAAGCTGACGCGCCCCGAGGAGGGCCTGCCATGACCGACAGACCGAAAACCCCGATGCTTGACCGTGTGCGCGTGCCCTCGGATATGAAGGGGTTGAGCGACCGCGAGCTGCGGCAATTGGCCGATGAGTTGCGCGCCGAGACGATCAGCGCGGTTTCGGTGACCGGTGGGCATCTGGGCGCGGGCTTGGGTGTGGTGGAGCTGACGGTGGCGATTCACGCCGTGTTCAACACGCCGCGCGACAAGCTGATCTGGGATGTGGGGCATCAGTGCTACCCCCACAAGATCTTGACCGGGCGGCGCGACCGCATCCGCACCCTGCGGATGGAGGGCGGGCTTTCGGGTTTCACCAAGCGGTCGGAAAGCCCCTATGACCCGTTCGGGGCGGCGCATTCCTCCACCTCGATCTCGGCGGCTTTGGGGTTCAAGGCGGCGGCGGATCTGGGCGGCGACCCCGGCGATGCGATTGCGGTGATCGGGGATGGCTCGATGAGCGCGGGCATGGCCTTTGAGGCGATGAACAATGCGGGCCATCTGGGCAAGCGGTTGTTCGTGATCCTGAATGACAATGAAATGTCGATCGCGCCGCCGGTGGGGGCGCTGTCGAGCTATCTGAGCCGGCTCTATGCCGAGGCGCCGTTGCAGGATTTGAAGCAGGCGGCCAAGGGCATGGTGAGCCTGTTGCCCGAGCCGTTGCAGATGGGGGCGCGGCGGGCCAAGGAAATGCTCAAGGGCATGACCGTGGGCGGCACGCTGTTCGAGGAGCTGGGGTTTTCTTACGTTGGCCCGGTGGATGGGCATGATCTGGACCAGTTGTTGCCGCTGCTGCGCATGGTGCATGAACGCGCGACCGGGCCGATGCTGATTCATGTGATCACGAAAAAGGGCAAGGGCTATGCCCCCGCCGAGGCGGCGATGGACAAGGGTCATGCCACGGCCAAGTTCGACGTGCTGACCGGGGTGCAGGTGAAGGCGAAATCCAACGCGCCGAGCTATACCAAGGTCTTTGCGCAGGCGCTGCTGGCCGAGGGCGCGCGGGATGACAAGATCGTGGCGGTGACGGCGGCGATGCCGGATGGCACCGGGCTGAACCTGTTCGCCGAGCGGTTCCCGAAGCGCTGTTTTGATGTGGGCATTGCCGAACAACATGCGGTGACCTTTGCCGCAGGCCTCGCGGCGGGGGGGCTGAAGCCGTTCTGCGCGATCTACTCCACCTTCTTGCAGCGCGGCTACGATCAGGTCGTGCATGATGTGGCGATTCAGCGTCTGCCGGTGCGGTTTGCGATTGATCGCGCGGGGCTGGTGGGGGCGGATGGGGCGACCCATGCCGGGGCCTTTGACGTGGCCTTCATGGCCAATCTGCCGGGCATGGTGGTGATGGCCGCGGCGGATGAGGCCGAACTGGTGCATATGGTGGCGACGGCGGCGGCCTATGACGAAGGCCCGAGCGCCTTCCGCTATCCGCGCGGCGATGGCATGGGCGTGGAGATGCCGGAGCGTGGCGCGGTGCTGGAGATCGGCCGCGGCCGGGTGATCCGAGAAGGCGGGCGCGTGGCGCTGCTCTCGTTCGGGACGCGGCTGGGCGAGGTGCTGGCGGCGGCTGAGGCGCTGACCGCGCGCGGCGTGGCCTGCACGGTGGCCGATGCGCGGTTCGCAAAGCCCTTGGACCGGGAGTTGATCCTGCAACTGGCCCGCCACCATGAGGCGCTGATCACGGTGGAAGAAGGCGCGGTGGGCGGTTTCGGCAGCCATGTGGCGCATCTGCTGGCCGAGGAAGGCGTGTTCGACCGGGGGCTGAAATATCGGTCGATGGTGCTGCCCGATACGTTCATTGATCAGGCCAGCCCCGAGGCGATGTATGCGGTGGCGGGGATGAACGCCCCGCAGATCGAGGCCAAAGCGCTGGAAACGCTGGGGATTGCGACGGTGGGCCTGCGGGCTTAGCAGTGCCACGGGGCGGAGTGCGCCGCCCCGGGCTGATCAGCTTCAGTTTGCATGCTCTTCCGATCTGGGCTGTCTGGCTGAGGGGCGGACGATCGACCCCAAGCCGTCATTCTGGTGTTCGATCTGAATACCAGGGGCTTTGAGGATAGTTCGGGATGGTGCAATGAACAGCACCACTACCAGGGCGAACAGCCCAGCGCCTGCGGCAAAGATCATGGTGATCTTGAGCCGGTTCGGTGCGGGTGAGCGAGCCTGATCCGTCATTTTTGTTCTCCCAATTAACGGCCGTCTCCCGCCGGGGTACGTCCCGGCGGAAGCCCTCAGCTTCGACGATGGGAATCGCGGCGGGCAAGCGAAATTTTCTGCGTCGCAGAAAGACCATGCTGCGATTGCATTGGGTGAAGATCTGTCGCCAAGATTTTGATAATACGTCATTAAATTGTCATGCAGCGTTTGAAGTGTTTAGATACCGCGTTCTAAGCGTTTGAGAGTGCAGGCAATGTCGAGAGTAATTTTGTTTCGTGCGTGCTGTCTGCGAGTGTGAAAAATGTGCTTATGGTTCGCGGTTCCTGAGTAAAAATTGCTTAATTTTTATGCAATATTGGAACTTTCATCTGAACTCGGGCGCGCAGAGCTAAAAATGCTTGCTGCGAGTTGCGCCGAATCACCCCCCAAACGCGTTCATCACCACGAACAGCGCGGATTTGATCAGCGCGTAGGCCATGCCGCCGACCCAGATGAAGGCGCCGAGGGTGGCCATGAGGCCGAGGATGACCCAGAGACCGTCGCGCTCCAGCAGGGCCAGGGCGATGATGCAGATGGCGGTGGCGGGCAGCAGGTTGCCCAAGGGGATGGGCAGTGACAGCAGCACCGCCAGCATCAGGCAGACAAAGCCCAGCAGCCGCTCGGCCCCCGGGCTGACCAGCGGCCACCAGCGTTGCTGCAACATGCGCTCGGCCCGGTTCAGAACGGGCGTCGCGCGGGCGACGATGTTTCGGAAGGTCTCGACCGTCATGGAGCGATCGGCGATGAAACCGGGCAGCCAGGGCTGGCGCGCGAACATCAGCTGCGAAGACAGATAGACCAGCGGCAAGCCCAGAACTGCCCCCACACCGGGAGGAGCGGGCAGGATGTTCGGGAAGGCGAAGATGAACAGCAGCGCCGCAATGGCACGTCCGCGCATGGCGGTGAGCAGATCGGCCACCGAGACCCGTTCGCCCTGATGGGCTGCGGCCACCTCTTGAAGCACTTCGGAGAACCTTTGCTGCATCGGGGGGCTGCTGGACTCTGCCATCTCGGCAAGCGGGGCGGAGTGCGGATCGGCGGAACTCATCTCGCGGCTTTCGGATAAGGGCGGATGAGAGGCAGGTAAGGTGCGCCCAGGGGCGGCGCAAGGGCTGGCGTTTTCACGAAGATGCAAAGCGGTGCAATCTTGCGGGTGCTGGCGTGGATTATAGGCTTTTGGTTGTGCGGCAGGGCTGAATTTCTCAAATTGAGTGACTTGGGGCCGTCGTGCTTTTATGCTGTTGGCAAGGGCGGCGGCTATGCTGGGGCGGCGGCTACGCTGGCGGTCGCATGGTTCGGGGGCGGCGAGGGCAACGGGATGGCGCATTCAGGGATCGTATCGCTGCCAATCTGGCGGCGCGTGTTGCAAGGGCCGCTGATGCGCCTGGTCTTGTTGGGGGCGGGGGTCTTCCTGTTGATGGGCTGGGCGCAATCCTGGCTGGAGGCCTATCATGACGCGCCGCTGACCAATCTTGCGATCCAGATCGTTTTGGCGCTGGCGGGGATCGGGCTTTACATCGGCTATGGTCGCCTCATCGAGCGCCGCGCGGTGACCGAGCTTGCGACACCGGGCCTTGCGCGGGAATAGGCTTTTGGCGCGCTGTGCGGGGCGGGGCTTTATACCGCCTGCGCGGTGATCCTGATGGTTTTGGGCATCTATCAGGTGGAGGGGCTGAACCCGCTGGTCTTCCTGCTGCCCAATCTGGCGATGGCGGTGAAATCGGGGGTGTTCGAGGAATTGCTGTTCCGGGGCGTGCTGCACCGCTCGGTCGAGGCGGTGTTTGGCAGTTGGGTGGCGATTCTGGCCTCAAGCGCGGTGTTCGGGCTGCTGCATCTGACGAACCCCGGCGCGACGCTGGGCGGGGCGATCTATATCAGCATCGAGGCGGGGCTGTTGCTCTCGGCCGCCTATCTTGTGACGCGGCGCTTGTGGATCTGCATGGGGTTCCACATGGCGTGGAATTACTTCCAGTCGGCGGTGTTCTCGGGCGTGGTGTCGGGCGCGGTCAGCGATCCGGGGCTGCTCAAGGCGCGGATCGAGGGGCCGGAGTGGCTGACCGGGGGCAGTTTCGGGATGGAACATTCGGTGGTGGCGCTGGTGCTGTGCACCACGACCGGGGTGATCTTGCTGATGGTGGCCATCCGCCGGGGGCATATCCTGCCGCCGGTCTGGAAGCGGTGAGGGCGGCGGTTACACCTCGTCATCGGTGAAATCCCCCGCTGCGAGCAGCGCTGCCAGCCCATCGCGAAAACTGGGGTAGCGCAGGCGCAGGCCGAGTTCGGTCTTGATGCGATCGTTCCGCACGCGCTTGCTTTCGGCATAGAAGCTGCGGGCCATGGGCGTCATCTCGGCGGTGGCCCAATCCTCGGCGGGTGGCTCGGGCAGGCCCAGAAGATGCGCGGCATGGGCAATCACGGCCTCGGGCGGGGCGGGGTCGTCGTCGCAGACGTTGTAGACGCGGCCCGGATGGGGGCGCAGCATCGAGGCCTCCAGCGTGGCGGCGATGTCTTCGACATGGATGCGGGAAAACACCTGACCGGGCTTCACGATGCGGCGGGCGGTGCGGTTCCTGACCTTGGCGAAAGGGCCGCGACCGGGGCCATAGATGCCGGCGAGGCGGAAGATATGGAGTGGCAAACCAAGGGCTTGCCATTGCGCTTCGGCCAGCACGCGCTGTTGGCCGCGCAGGGTGGAGGGGGTGAGGGCGGTGTCCTCATCCACCCAGGCCCCTGCGTGATCGCCATAGACCCCGGTGGTGGAGAGATAGCCCACCCAGAGGGGCCGCGCGGCGGCGATCTCGGCGGCATGGGCGTTCAGCACCGGGTCGCCCTCTGGCCCCGGCGCGATGGAGGCGAGGATATGGGTTGCCTGCGCTAGGGCGGGGGCCAGCGGCTCGCCCGGCCAGATCAGCGGTTCGATCCCCTCGGCGGCGAGGGCGGCGGCTTTTTCGGGGCTGCGGGTGGTGCCGATGATGCGCCAGCCATGGTTCAGCAAGCGCCGGGCGAGGGCTTGGGCCGAATAGCCATGGCCGAGGGAGAGGAGGGTGTTTGTCATGCGCATATAGTGGCGGCGCAGGCCGGGGGCTGCAAGGCTGTCATGCCTCTGACATGCACGACCGTTAGCGCCCTCACGCAAGACTTGATTTCGCCCCGGCAGACGGTGCAGAAAGGGCGATCAAAAAATGGACGCAAAAGACGTGACACAGATTTCACAGACCTATATCGCGCCGCCCGATGCGGCGCGCGAGAGCTTTACCGATGCCCATGCTGCCGTGGCGCGGCTGGAGGCGCTTTATGCGCAGGCCGTCGATTTTCTGACGGCGGAGTTCAATGCGGTGATCTCGGGCAGGCCCCCCGCCGCGCGGGTGCGGGCCTGGTATCCCGAGATCCGCTTTACCACGACGAGCTTTGCCAAGACCGACTCGCGGCTGTCGTTTGGCCATGTGGCGCAGCCCGGCACCTATACGACCACGATCACCCGCCCCGACCTGTTCCGCAATTATCTGGTGCAGCAGTTGGAATTGCTGATCCAGAACCATGGCGTGCCGGTGGAGATCGGCCTGTCGGAAACACCCATTCCGGTGCATTTTGCAGTGGCGAACCGCCCCGGCATCGTGATTCCGCAGGAAGGTGTGCTGGATTTCCCGCTGCGCGATGTGTTCGACGTGCCGGATCTGGCGACGACGAATGACGACATCGTGAATGGCGTGCTGACCGAATACCCCGATGGCTCGCGCCCGCTGGCGCCCTTCACGGCGCAGCGGGTGGATTACAGCCTGGCGCGGCTGGCGCATTACACCGCCACCGATCCGGTGCATTTCCAGAACCATGTGCTGTTCACCAACTATCAGTTCTATGTCGATGAGTTCGAGGCCTATGCGCGCAAGGTGCTGGGCGACCCGGCCTCGGGCTATACGGCCTTCGTGGCGACGGGGAACCAGATCATCACCACGCCGGATGGGGCGGTGACCCTGCCTGCCAAGATGCCGCAAATGCCGACCTATCACCTGAAGCGCGCCGATGGGCAGGGCATCACGCTGGTGAATATTGGCGTCGGGCCGTCGAACGCAAAAACCGCAACCGACCATATCGCCGTGCTGCGCCCGCATGCCTGGCTGATGGTGGGCCATTGCGCGGGGCTGCGGAACTCGCAAAGCCTTGGCGATTTCTGCCTCGCCCATGCCTATTTGCGCGAGGATCATGTGCTGGATGATGACCTGCCGGTCTGGGTGCCGATTCCGGCGCTGGCCGAGGTGCAGATCGCGCTGGAAGACGCGGTGGAGCATGTGACGCAGCTTGAGGGCTATGAGCTGAAACGCATCATGCGGACCGGCACCGTGGCCACGATTGACAACCGCAATTGGGAATTGCGTGACCATTCCGGCCCGGTGCAGCGGCTCAGCCAATCGCGGGCCATCGCGCTGGATATGGAAAGCGCGACCATCGCGGCCAATGGCTTCCGCTTCCGGGTGCCCTATGGAACGCTGCTCTGTGTGAGCGACAAGCCGCTGCATGGCGAGTTGAAACTGCCGGGCATGGCGAGCGATTTCTACCGCACGCAGGTGGCGCGGCATTTGCTGATCGGCATTCATGCGATGGAGTTGATCCGGGAAATGCCGATCGAGCGCATCCACAGCCGGAAGTTGCGCAGTTTCGAGGAAACCGCCTTCCTGTAAGGCAGGCGGAAACCCGGCGTAAAGCCGCGAAACGCGGGATTCGGGGCTTGCACTTTGCCGCGAAAACCTGTGTAGCAAGGC
>CALKAA010000271.1 GCA_937983495.1 uncultured Gemmobacter sp.
ACGCCGCTCTTCCGATCTTGATCAAGGGCGTCGGCCCCAAGCTGGAGGCGCTGCTGCACAGCCTTGGCTTCTACCATTTCGACCAGCTCGCCAATTGGACCGCCGCCGAAATCGCCTGGGTGGACGAGAACCTGGAGGGCTTCAAGGGCCGCGTCACCCGCGATGAATGGGTGCAACAGGCGCGCGACCTCGCCAAAGGCCTGCCGCCCCGCCCCGGTGGCGAGGGCTGAGGCTGCGAGGCTGAAACCCGGCCCGCACACCCGAAGCCAAAAGGCACCCCCGAACCCCGGCGGGTGCCTTTCCCATTCAAGGGCGCTCACAACGCCCCTTGCCCCCTTGCCCCCCGCACCCATCTCGGTTCTGAAGGGCCTGCGCAGAAAGGGAGCCGCTTGGAAGTTCTGATGGAAGCCTTGATCGGCTCTGTCGTGGCGCGGATCTATGGCACCCAAGACCACCCGAAACCCGTCTGGCGTCGCGCGCTCTTGCGTCTGCTGGTGCTGGCAGGTGGCCTTGTGCTGATCCTGCCGATCCGGGCCGAAATGCCCTTCCTGCTCTGGCTGCTCTGGGGCTTTGCCACCCTCATTCTGGCCATCGGCGAATGGGACAGGCAGGCACAGCGCGTCACAGGCTCCGGTCGCTGGTGGTAGCCGCGCTAGCGCGGCCGATGCACATGCGCGCTTTGCACCAGACCAAAGCCCACCAGCAGCACCAGCATGGCCGAGCCGCCATAAGACAACAGCGGCAGCGGCACCCCCACCACCGGTGCCATGCCCATCACCATCGACAGGTTCACCGCGATATAGAAGAACAGGTTGGCCGCCACCCCCAGGATCAGCAGTTGCGAATAGCGGTCGCGGTTCTGCATGGCCGAAATCACGCAAAAGGCGATGATCGCCGCATAGAGCATCAGCAGCGAAAACGCCCCGATAAAGCCGAACTCCTCGGCCAGCGTGGTGAAGATGAAGTCGGTATGCTTTTCCGGCAGGAAGTTCAGCCGCGATTGCGTGCCCTGCATGAAGCCCTTGCCGCCCCAGCCGCCCGAGCCAAGCGCGATCTGCGCCTGAATGATGTTGTATCCCGCGCCCAGCGGATCGGCGGTCGGGTCCAGGAAAGTGTCAATCCGCTTGTATTGGTAATCATGCAGGAACTGCCAGGGCGTGCCGCGGAAATGGAACACCCCCCAGATCGCGCCGCCCACAATCCCCGCCACACCGGCAAAATACAGCCAACTGACGCCCGCACAGAACATCACCGCCGCCCCCGCCGCCAGCAGCATGACCGAGGTGCCAAGGTTCGGCTGCATCAGCACCAGCACCACCGGCGCCACGATGATCACCACCGGCAACAGCACCCACAAGGGACGCGAGACCTTCTTCGGGTCCAGCCAGTCGTAATAGGCCGCCAGCATCATCACGAGGGTGAATTTCATCATCTCGGAGGGTTGCAGAACAATCGGCCCCAGCTCGATCCAGCGCTGTGCCCCCATGCCCACGCGCCCCACCAGCTCCACCACGATCAGCAGCGCAAAAGCCCCCAGATAGGCCAGCACCGACAGGTTGCGCCACAGCCAGATCGGCGTGAAGGCCACGATGAACATCAGCACCATGCCCACGGCAAAGCGCTTCATCTGCGGTTCGGCCCAACGGTCGATCTGGCCCCCCGCCACCGAATACAGCATCAGAAACCCGACCGAGGCCACCGCCGTGATCAGCAAGACCAGAGGCCAGTTGATGAACAACACCTTGCGCAGCCCGGTGGGCGCGGTCTTGATGCGATATTCCAGAAAGCTCATCTGACCCAGCCCCTCACGCCCCAGTCTGTCACGCTCGCGACCGCGCGGGATTGGCCGGGCCGGTGTCGCGCAGCTTCATCTCGTTGAACTGCGTCTCGATCCGCCCGCGCTGCGCCGCCGGATAGGCGCTCAGCGGCGGAATGCCCCCGGTCAGACAGCGCAACAGCACATCGCGGCCAATCGGTGCCGCCGCAGTCGAGCCGCCGCCGCCATGTTCCACCACCACCGCCACGGCGACCTTGGGGTTCTCCACCGGCGCATAACAGACAAACAGCGCATGGTCGCGCAGATGCCAGGGCAACAGCTTGTTGTCGCGAATGCCATTCTCGCCATAGGAATGCACCTGCGCCGTGCCGGTCTTGCCTGCCATCAGCATGGCCCCATCCACCACGCGTGAGGATTTCGCGGTGCCATGCGCCCCGTTCATCACCTCGTCCATGCCGCGCCGCACCGCATTCAGATACTCTGCCGGAATATCCAGCGAGGGGGCCACGGGCACCGGCACGTCCTCGGTGCCATGGCCCAGCACCAGCCGCGGCACCACCGCCTTGCCAGTGGCAATCCGCGCCGTCATCACCGCCAGTTGCAGCGGCGAGGTCAGCACATAGCCCTGCCCGATCGAGGCATTCACCGTGTCCCCGATCCGCCAGTCCTGCCCATAACTCTCCATCTTCCAGGCCTTGTCGGGCATCACCCCCGCCGCAATCGCCGACATCGGCAGATCATGCTTCACCCCAAGGCCAAGCCTGCGGCCCATGGCGGCGATCTTGTCGATGCCAACCTTCAGCGCGATTTCATAGAAATAGACATCACAGCTTTCCGCCAAGGCCGCCCGCAGGCTCACCGTGCCATGACCGGCGCGTTTCCAGCAGGCGAAACGCCGCCCGCCCAGCTCGAAATGGCCACGGCAATAGACCCCGGTTTCCGGCGTGACCACGCCCGCCTCCAGCGCCGCCAGCGCCGTCACCATCTTGAAGGTCGAGCCCGGCGGGTAAAGCCCCTGCACCGTCTTGTCAGCCAGCGGGCGATGGTCATTCTGCATCAGGGCCGAGTAATCGGCCTGGCTGATGCCGCGCACAAACAGATTGGGGTCGAAGGACGGCGAGGAGGCGATGGCCAGCAAATCGCCGGTCTCCACATCCATCGCCACCACGGCGGCGCTTTCCTCGCCCAGCCGAACCTGGGTGAAGTTCTGAATATCGGCGTCGATGGTCAGCCGCAGGTCATCGCCCGGATCGCCCTCGATCCGGCCCAACTCGCGCATGACACGGCCGACATGGTTCACCTCGATGCGCTTTTGCCCGGCGCGGCCGCGCAAACTCTCCTCGCGCCAGCGCTCCACCCCGATCTTGCCGATCTGGAATTTCGGGATCTGCAACACCGGGTCCGGCGTTTCCAGCCCTGCCAGATCGCGCTCCGACACCGGGCCGACATAGCCCACCACATGCGCAAAATCGGTATCCAGCGGGTATCTGCGCGACAGGCCCACCTCGGGCGTCACCCCCGGCAGCGAGGGCGCATTCAGCGCCACCTTGGAGAAATCCTGCCAGCTCATCCGATCCGCCACGATGATCGGCACAAAGGGCGAACGGCGCTCGGTCTCGCGCAGGGTGCGGGCGATTTCCTCCTCCGACAGCGGCACGATGGCCGCAAGGCGCTTCAGCACCAGCTCCACATCGCCCGCATCCTCGCGGGTGATGACCACACGGTAATTCTGCTCATTGCCCGCGATCAGCTTGCCATTGCGGTCATGGATCAAACCCCGCGCGGGCGGGATCAACCGGATATTCACCCGGTTTTCCTCGGCCAACAGGCGGAATTCCTCGGCCTGATCCACCGAAAGATAGCGCATCCGCGCGCCCAGCACCGCGACAAAGGCCCCCATCGCGCTGCCCATCAGAAAGGCGCGGCGGCGCACCTTGCGGGCGCTGTCCTCGGTATCGCGCGGCGTGCGTCTCATAGCCTGCGTCCCATCTTGTCGATCTCGCCCATACCCGGCTTATGCACCCCCAGGGTGATGAACGAAATCCAGACCACCGCCGGATAGACCAGGATCGAGGCCAGAACCTGCACCATCGCATAGCCAAAGCCCGGCTGCGGCATCAGCGTCACCACATGCACCAGCCGATAGGCCAGAAACATCCCCATCATCAGCATGCCGATGAATAGCCATTCCAGCAGAAAACTCAATTCACGGGTCAGTGCGATGCGCGAGCGCAGCACTTCGGTGCCCAGCAGCACAACGGCTGTCCACAGGCCCGGCGGGCGCATCAGCAGCAGGTCTTCCAGAAAGACCACCGCCGCAATCAGCAGCGCGGGCAGGTAATCGGGGCGGCGCAGCAGCCAGGCCAGCGTCAGGCACAGCACGAGGTCCGGCCCCGGCAGCCGTGCCGCCCCATCGCCCAGGGGCAACAGCCGCAAGAACAACAGCACCAGCACAACCAGCAGGTAAATCCCCCGATGCACCAGCACGTCGCGGCGCAGCGGATCATCCATTATCCGCACCTTCGGCCTCGGGTGCCGGTTGCGGCCCCATCATCCTCTCCACAGGCGGGCCCACCAGCCCGCCAGGGTCGCTGATCACCTCAAGCTCATGGCTGCGCAACACACGCAGGAATTCCAGCCCCTCGTAATCGGCGGCCAGCATGACCCGCAAGCGGCGGTCGGGCATCTGCATGACCTCGCCCACCAGCAGCCCCGCCGGCAGCACCGACCCATCGCCCGAGGTGACCACCTTGTCGCCGGGCCGCACCAGATCGGGCTTTTCCAGAAATTCCAGCGGCGGCGCGGCGGTATTGTCGCCCGAAAGCAGCGCCTTCTGCCCCGAGGGCTGCACCACCACCGGCACCCGGCTGTTGCTGTCGGTCAACAGAATCACCCGCGCCGTGCGCTTGCCCACGCCGGAAATCCGCCCCACAAGGCCGATGCCATCCACCGCCGCCCAACCATCGCGGATGCCGTCGCGCGCGCCCACATTCAGCAAGACCGATTGCCGGAACGGGCTGCCGCTATCGGCCAGCACCACGCCAGTGATATGGGTCAGCTTCGGGTCCAGCCGCACCTGATTGAGATCGAGCAGCTTGGCATTCTGCTGCTCCAGCCGCAGCGCCGCCTCTTTCCAGCCGCGCATCTGCTTCAGCTCCTCGCGCAGCTCGCGGTTCTGCTGATACAGGCTCTGATAGCTTTGAAAGCCCTGCGCCATGTCACTGGCATGGGTCACCGGGGCCATGGCCCAATCCATGCTGGGCACCACCCGGTCGATCAAAGCGGTGCGGAACCGCTCCACCCTTGGGCTGTCGATCCGCCAGATCAGAAAGATCACCAGCAGGAACACCACCAGAATCCCGATCAGAATTCTGCGGATCGGCCGGGTAAACTCGTCAGACGAGATGCGGTTGCGTGCCACGCTGCGGTCCCTGCCCGGTTGGATCAGGTATCGTAATCAATGACGTGGCGCAGTTGCTTTTCGTATTCCAGCGCCTTGCCGGTGCCAAGCGCCACGCAATTGAGCGATTCATTGGCCACGCTGATCGACAGCCCGGTCTGCTCGCGCAGCGCCAGATCGAGATCCCCCAGCAGCGCCCCGCCCCCGGTCAACATCACGCCGCGATCCACAATATCGGCGGCCAGATCCGGCGGCGTGGTCTCCAAAGCCTGCATCACCGCGTCGCAGATCTGCTGCACCGGCTCGGCCAAAGCCTCGGCCACCTGCGCCTGGTTGATCTCGGTTTCCTTCGGCACGCCGTTCAGCAGGTCGCGCCCGCGGATCGGCATCGAGGCCCCCCGGCCATCATCCGGCATCCGCGCCGTGCCGATGGTGGTCTTGATGCGCTCCGCCGTCGACTCGCCCACCAGCAGGTTCTGATGGCGGCGCAGATAGCTGATGATGGCCTCATCCATCCGGTCGCCGCCCACGCGCACCGAACGCGCATAAACGATGTCGCCCAAGCTCAGCACTGCCACCTCGGTGGTGCCGCCGCCAATATCCACCACCATACTGCCAGTGGGCTCGGTAATCGGCATGCCCGCGCCAATCGCCGCCGCGATGGGCTCGGCGATCAACCCCGCGCGCTTGGCCCCTGCCTTCATCACCGACAGGCGAATGGCGCGCTTTTCCACCGGGGTCGCGCCATGCGGCACGCAGACGATGATCTTCGGCTTGGGGTAAATGGAGCGCTTCAAGACCTTGCGGATGAAATGCTTGATCATCTCCTCGGCGCTGTCGAAATCCGCAATGACGCCATCGCGCATCGGGCGTATGGCCTCGATGCTGCCCGGCGTGCGGCCCAGCATGAGCTTGGCATCCTCCCCCACCGCCAGAACCTGCTTCTTGCCGTCCTTGACGTGATAGGCCACCACCGACGGCTCGTTCAGCACGATGCCCTTGCCCCGCACATAAACCAGCGTGTTCGCCGTGCCGAGGTCGATGGCCATATCCGACGTGAAAAAACTGGTGAATGACATGTCGGCGGCGTCCTTCGTGTGAGCAGTGCACGGAATGCAAAAACGGTTTTGGCCCGCGACTCAGAGGGAACCCGGGCCGGGCTGCCCCATATAAAGACAGTGCGGATGCAGCGAAACCCCTGCCCGCGATGCACAAGCACAATTCCGCGTGTTGCCGTAGGGCGCGGGCTGCGCTACTGCGACGCCATGCCCAGATATGCGCTGAAAATCGAATATGACGGTGGCCCCTTTGCCGGCTGGCAACGGCAGGCGCAGGGCCAGCCTTCCGTGCAGGCGGCCATCGAGGCCGCGCTGGCCCGGCTGGAACCGCGCGATCACACCATCGCCGCCGCAGGCCGCACCGATGCGGGCGTGCATGCCACGGGCCAGGTGGCGCATTGCGATCTGGCGAAGGACTGGGACGCGTTCAAACTGTCCGAGGCGCTGAACTGGCACATGAAGCTCGCCCCCGTGGCGGTGGTGCAGGCGGTGCGGGTGGCGGATGAGTTTCACGCCCGGTTTTCCGCGCTGGAGCGGCGCTATACCTTTCGCCTTGTCAGCCGCCGTGCGCCGGTCACCCATGACAAGGGCCTCGTCTGGCAGGTGCTGAACCGCCTCGATGTGGCGGCGATGCGCGCAGGGGCCGCGCATCTGGTGGGGCATCACGATTTCACCACCTTCCGCTCCACCCTGTGTCAGGCCGCCTCGCCGGTGAAAACGCTGGATGAAATCACCATCGAGGCGCTGGATTATCCCGGCGGGCAGGAAATCCGCTTTCCCCTGCGCGCCCGCAGCTTCCTGC
>CALKAA010000272.1 GCA_937983495.1 uncultured Gemmobacter sp.
GGGGGGCGGGCTTGCGGGGGCGTATTCGGCTGGGGGCTTCTGGCAAGCTGATCCATGCCTTCGATATCGCCAAGGCGCTGGCGCTTGGGGCTGACTGGGCAAATTCGGCCCGAGGGTTCATGTTTGCCATCGGCTGTATCCAGGCGCAAAGCTGCCACACCAACCATTGCCCTACCGGCGTCGCCACCCAAGACCCGGCCCGCCAAAAGGCGCTGGTCGTGCCCGACAAGGCCGAGCGGGTGTATAATTTTCATAAAAATACCCTCAAAGCATTGGGGGACATGACAGGGGCGGCGGGCCTGCTGCACCCGTCCGGCTTCCAGCCACACCACCTGATGATGCGCGAAAATGACCGCGACATGGTGACCGGCGACGAGGTCTATCCCTATATGCCGGAAGGGTTCCTGCTGCGGGAGGATGATGATCGCTTTGGCTATCTCAAGCGGTGGCGCCGGGCGAGGTCTGATCGCTTCGAGCCCTTTGATGGGGGCATCTGAGCTGGCGTTCGCGTAGGGCGGAGAGGTGACGCGGAAAACATCGGGGCTATACGCGATGGCGCTTCTGCTGTAGGGGCTGGCGTGAGGCTCCGATGATTCCGGGCGGTGCCGGGCAGGGAGGCCCGGTCGCTATGGGGAAGGGTGGGCCGTCACGGGCCCCACGCCCCATCTTTGGAACAGACATGACCGATCTGAATATTGCGGCACCGCTGGCAGCGGCGCTTGCTGAAAAAGGCTATGAAAGCCTCACCCCCGTGCAATTGGCGGTGATTGCCCCCGAACTGGAAGGCCGCGACGCACTCGTCTCGGCCCAGACCGGTTCGGGCAAGACTGTGGCTTTCGGCCTTGCCATGGCCCCGGAAGTTCTGGGTGGTGATGAGATCCTCAAACCGGCCGAGGCGCCGCTGGCCCTGATCATCGCGCCCACGCGCGAGTTGGCGCAGCAAGTCGCGCGCGAACTGGAATGGCTTTATGCCAAGGCGGGCGCGCAGATCGCGACCTGTGTCGGCGGCATGGATTACCGGACCGAGCGTCGCGCCCTGTCTTTTGGGGCGCATATCGTCGTCGGCACGCCGGGTCGTTTGCGCGATCATATCGAGCGTGGCAGTCTGGACATGTCGCTGCTGCATGTCGCGGTGCTGGACGAGGCCGATGAGATGCTGGATCTTGGCTTCGCTGAGGATCTGGAGTTCATCCTGGGTTCTGCCCCTGCCGAACGCCGCACCCTGATGTTCTCGGCCACCGTGCCGAAAGAGATCGAAAAGCTGGCAGCAACCTTCCAGCGCGATGCCGTGCGTCTGCAAACCCAGGGCGAAGCGCGCCAGCATGGCGACATTGAATACCGAGCGGTCAATGTGACTGCGCGCGACAAGGAACACGCGATTTTCAACGTGTTGCGCTATTACGAGGCGCAAACGGCCATCGTGTTCTGCAAGACGCGCATGAATGTGAATCATCTGCTGGCGCGGATGGGCAATCGTGGCTTCCAGGTTGTGGCGCTGTCGGGCGAACTGTCGCAATCCGAACGCATGCATGCGCTGCAAGCGCTGCGCGACGGGCGCGCGAGGGTTTGCATCGCCACCGATGTGGCTGCGCGCGGCATCGACCTGCCGGGGCTGGAACTGGTGGTGCATGCTGACCTGCCGTCAAACAGCGAAACGCTGCTCCATCGCTCGGGCCGCACCGGTCGGGCAGGCAAGAAGGGCACCTCGGTGCTGATCGTCCCGCCGGCTGATTTCCGCAAGGCCAGCCGCCTGTTGCAGGGGGCCAAGGTTGTGGCGGAATGGGGCAAGGCCCCCTCTGCCGATGAGGTGCAGGAGCGCGACGATGCTCGCCTGATGGAACTGCCGCTGTTGCAGGACCGCCCGGGTGAGGAACTGGCACTGGCCGGCCAGTTGATCGAGCGTTATGGCGCGGAACATATGGCCTCGGCGTTCGTGCGGCTGTGGCGCGAGGCGCGCTCCGCGCCAGAGGTTTTGCAGGACGCGGTGGCACCGGGGCAAACCGTGGCCACGGCTCCGCGCGATCGTAACGCCTTTGGGGAGGCAGAGTGGTTCCTGCTGTCAGTCGGGCATGAGGGCCGCGCCGAAGCGCGCTGGCTGTTGCCGAAACTCTGTGACGGTTTGGGCATCACCAAGAACGAGATCGGCGCGATTCGCGTGCAGCAGACGGTGACCTTTGTGCAGATCGCCAAGGCTTCGGCCGGCAAGGTGCAGGATGGCGTCGAGCTGGAGCCGGGTCTTGTGTTGA
>CALKAA010000273.1 GCA_937983495.1 uncultured Gemmobacter sp.
GTGCGGACCAGCCCGGCCCGGCTGCGCGCGTTCAACTGGACCATGGCGGGTCTGCTGGTCGCCTCGCTCTTGCCGGTGGTGTGGCGGTAGGGGGACTGGTCGTAAAGCCGGGGCCGGGTGGCGGAAACGCAGCGCGTTTCCCCGGCCCTGTGGAAACGGTGGGTCAAGACCCGGTCCGCAAGAGCTACAGAGGCCAGAGCCTGCCCCGGCGGGGGCGAAGCGCCCGCCGATGGCGGGGCGGGCGCTGGCCCTGGGCTTCGGGCCCACGGCCCGAACTCGCAACCGTTTCAACATGACCTCGGCATTGGTCTCGGCACTGGCCTCGGCCAATCCTACCTCGGCCGTCGGAAAAACCGGGACCGGTCATAGAGCCCTTCCAGCCGCTTCAGCCGCGCCTCGGTCTCGGCCCAGCTCAGCGTCTGCACCGCAGCCAGCAGCGTCTCCACCAGCACGGTGATCGACACCATGCTGTCCCAGGCGCTTGGGGCCTCGATATGGGCGCACAGCGTATGGCACGCATGCTGCGCCGCCGGGCTGACCCAGCGGTCGGTGATCAGCACCACCTCGGCCCCCTGCTCCACCGCCAATTCCACCAGTTGCAGCACGCTGTTCTCATACCGCCGGATGTCAAACACCACCAGCACATCGCCTGCCTTCATGTCCAGCAGCGCCGGGGGCCAGGTGTTCGACAGGCCCGACAGCAGCATCACCTCGCGCCGGATCACCTTCATCAACGTCACAAAGTAATCGGCCTGCGCATGGGTGATCCGCCCGCCAATCACATAGACCGCCCGGCCCGGATCGGCCAGCAGCGCCGCCGCCGCGTCGAACTCGGCATGGTCGATCTGCCCCAGCGTCGCTTGCAAATTCTCCACCACCGCATCGGCAAAGCGGTTGAGGATATGGGTATCCGGCGCCCCGCCCGCCCAGCGGTCATGCTTGGCCAAGGGCGAGACCAGCATCGCCTCCACCTCCCCCCTCAGCGCGCCCTGGTAATCGGGATAGCCCTTGTATCCCAGCTTCTGACACAGGCGCACCACCGTGGGCGTCGACACTTCCGAGGCCTTGGCCAGCGCCGTGATCGAGCCCAGCGCCGCCACCGGATAGTTTTTCAGGATATGGGTCGCCAATTGCCGCTCGGCCCGCGTCAACTCGGGCAAGGCCGCGCGCATCTGCTCCTCAATGGTCATCCTCTGGCCCTTTCCGACATCTGCCGCTTCATTTAGCACCGGTTGCGGAAAATTTTGTAACAGAAATTTTGCATCAGAAAAATTCTTGACAGAAGCGCCCTGCAAAGTGGACGCTTGAGCCAACAACAGGGATGACTCGCAGCAATGACTGCACCAGACACCAACCATAGCGGGCGTTCGGCGCCCGAGGCTCTTGCGTATCCGGCAACCATCTTGCCGCAGATCGAGGGGCGCGACCGGGCGGGGAATGTGATCCTCGTCTGTGAACATGCCTCCAACGCGCTGCCGCAGCCCTGGGGCGACCTTGGGCTGACAGAGGCGCAGCGTGCCGCCCATATCGCCTGGGATCCCGGCGCGCTTGGCCTGATGCGGGGACTGGCGCGGCGGCTCGATGCCACCTGCCTTTCGGCCACCGCCAGCCGCTTGATCTATGATTGCAACCGTGCGCCCGACATGCCGGGTGCCATGCCCGCCCGGTCGGAAATCCACGATATTCCGGGCAATGCCGCCATCACCCCCGCCCAGCGCGCCCAGCGGACCGCAGCCCTCTACATCCCCTTCCACGACGCCCTCCACACCCTGATCGCCGAGCGTATCGCGCTGGGCCGCCGCCCGGTGATCCTCACCATCCACAGCTTCACGCCCATCTATTTCGGCCAGCCCCGTGCGGTGGAGTTTGGCGTGATCCATGATGCCGACCCGGCCCTGGCGCAGGCCATCGTGGCCGAGGCCGAGGCCCGCACCTCCCTCAAGACCGGCCTCAACGCCCCCTATTCGGCGGCGGATGACGTGACCCATACGCTGCGCCTGCACGCCACGCCCTATGGGCTGATCAATGCCATGCTGGAGATCCGCAACGACCTGATCGCCACGCCCGAAGCCGAAGCCGCCATGGCCGATACCCTCGCCCCGGTGCTGGCCGCCGCCATTTCCGCCCTCCCCCGGAAGGACAGCTGATGCCGCGCTGGACCATCGCCTTTGTCCATACGATCGACCGGCTGAACTACCGCGTCGGGCGCTTTGCCATGTATCTGCTGTTCGTGCTGATGGCGGTGCTGATGTGGTCCGCCATCGCCAAGAACGCCTTCACCCCCTCGCTCTGGACGCTGGAAATGGCGCAGTTCGTCATGGTGGCCTACTATATCCTGGGCGGGCCCTATTCGATGCAACTGGGCAGCCATGTGCGCATGGACCTGTTCTATGCCCGTGGCTCCCTGCGCCAGAAGGCCTGGACCGATGCCTTCACCGTCTTTGCCCTGCTGATCTATCTCGGCGTGATGATCTGGGGGGCCGCCGACAGCCTCGCCTATGCGCTGCAACTGAAATGGCCCGATGACAGCCTGCTGCCGCACATCGGCCGCCTGGAACGCAGCGCCACTGCCTGGCGCCCGCAGATGTGGCCCATCAAGACCATCCTCTTTATCGGCTTCGTGCTGATGTTCCTGCAATCGCTGACCTACCTGATCCGCGACATTGCCATCATCCGCGGGAAGGAAATCTGATGCCGCAGGAAATGATTGCCCTGCTGATGTTCTCCACCATGCTGGTGATGATGATCACCGGCCAGCGGGTGTTTGGCGTGATCGGTGTGGTGGGCGTCGTCGCCGCCTTGGCACTTTGGGGCACCGGCGGGCAGGCCATGGGCTTCTCGGCGTCGATGAAGCTGATGAAATGGTATCCGATGCTGACGCTGCCCATGTTCGTCTTCATGGGCTATGTCATGAGCGAGACGCGGCTGGCCGAAGACCTTTACAAGATGTTCCACGTCTGGTTCGGCCCGGTGCCGGGGGGGCTGGCCATTGGCACGATCCTGCTGATGGTGCTGATCTCGGCCATGAACGGCCTCAGCGTCGCGGGCATGGCCATTGGCGCCACCATCGCGCTGCCAGAACTTTTGCGCCGCGGCTACGACAAGAAGATGGTCACCGGCACCATTCAGGCCGGATCGTCGCTCGGCATCCTCATTCCGCCCTCGGTGGTGCTGGTGCTTTATGCCATGATCGCCCGCACCTCGGTCGGGCAACTCTGGCTCGCAGGGCTGATCCCCGGCCTTGTCATGGCCGTTCTGTTCATCGCCTATATCGCCATCCGCTGCCGCCTGAACCCCAGCCTCGGCCCGACCCTGCCCCCGGAAGAGCGCGCGCAATATACCCTAGCCGACAAGCTGCGCCTGTTGGGGTCCGGAGTGCTGCCGCTGCTGATCTTCGCGGCCATGATGGTGCCCTTCATCCGGGGGGAAACCTCGCTCACCGAAAGCTCGGTGATCGGCGTGGGCGTCACCGTGCTGGCCGCCATCGTCAAAGGCCGCTTCACGCGGCAGGTGTTCGAGGTCGCCACCCGCGAAACCCTCGCCATTTCCTGCATGTTCATGTGGATCATCCTTGCCGCGCTTTCGTTCGGCGCGGTGTTCGATGGGCTTGGCGCGGTGAAGGCCATCGAAAACCTGTTCGTGGGCCAGATGCACCTGTCGCCCTGGACCATCCTGATCCTGATGCAATTGTCCTTCCTCGTCATGGGCATGTTTCTGGACGACACCGCCATGCTGGTGATCGTGGCCCCGCTTTATGTGCCGCTGGTGGCCCGGCTTGACCTTGGCATCCCGCCCGATCAGGTGCTGATCTGGTATGGCGTCCTTTACACCATGACCTGCCAGATCGCCTATCTGACGCCCCCCTTCGGCTATAACCTGTTCCTGATGCGCGCCTTTGCGCCGCCGGAAATTTCGATGGGCGACATCTACCGCTCGGTCGGCCCCTTCGTGATCCTCATGGTCATCGCGCTGGCGCTGGTGATGGTCTTCCCGCAGCTCGCGCTTTGGCTGCCGCAACAGTTCAATGTGAAATGAGGGGGCGGCACGCATCGCCCCCCGCCAAACCCAACCCACGGAGGTTCCAGACATGACGACCAGACGCAAGTTCCTGACCACCGGTGCCCTGGGGGGTGCCGCGGCCCTGGCCGCCCCCACTGTCCTTTCGGCGCAAGCCCCGATCAAATGGCGCATGCAGACCTATGCCGGGGCCGCCTTGGGCGAACAGGTGGTGAAGCCCGCCATCGAGGCTTTCAACCAGATTGCCCAGGGGCAGATGGAGATCGAGCTGTTCTACGCCGATCAGATCGTCCCCACCGGCGAGCTGTTCCAGGCGCTGCAAGCGGGCACCATCGACTGCGTGCAATCCGATGATGACAGCATGGCCTCGCCCACCGAGGTCACCACCTTCGGCGGCTATTTCCCGCTCGGCCTGCGCTATTCGCTGGATGTGCCGGCGCTGTTCACCAAATACGGGCTCAAGCAGATCTGGGAGGACGAATACGCCGCCGTCGGGGTGAAACACATCTCTGCCGGGTCGTGGGACCCCTGCCACTTCTCGACCAAAGACCCGATCAACAGCCTGAAAGACCTTGAGGGCAAACGGGTTTTCACCTTCCCCACTGCCGGGCGCTTCCTGTCGCAATTCGGCGTCGTGCCGGTCACCCTGCCTTGGGAAGACATCGAAGTGGCGATGCAAACCGGCGAGCTCGATGGCATCGCCTGGTCGGGCATCACCGAGGTTTACACCGTGGGCTGGTCCAACGTGACCAACTACTTCCTCACGAACAACATCTCCGGCGCCTGGATCGGGCATTTCTTTGCCAATATGGAGCGCTGGAACGCCCTGCCGCCGCATCTGCAAAAGCTGCTGGAAGTGTGCTTTGAACAATCGCACTACTACCGCCAGCACTGGTATTGGGCCGGCGAGGCCGATCTGCGTCTCAATGGCGGCAAGCTGCAACTGACCACCATTCCGGCCGAGGAATGGAAAACGGTCGAGGATGCCGCCGTGAAGTTCTGGGACGAGATCGCCGCCGAGATCGGAAGAGCACACGTCTGAACTCCAGTCACTGACCAATCTCG
>CALKAA010000274.1 GCA_937983495.1 uncultured Gemmobacter sp.
GGCCAGGGAAAGCGCCCGCGCTCGAGGATCTTGTAGTAAAGGCAGAACCCCTGGCCATCCCAGTAAAGCAGCTTCAGCCGATCACCCTTGCAGCCCCGGAAGGCAAAGACCGCACCGCCGGTCGGCTTCTGGCGCAGCACGTCTTGCGCGAGGGCCGCCAGCCCGCCGATCCCCTTGCGCATATCCGTTGCCCCGCAGGCCAGATACACACGCACCCCGGTTCCCGGCCCGATCATGCAGCATCCACCGCGCGAACCAGGCGAGACAGCGCCGCATCGTCGATGTTGCTCTCGAACCGAAGCACGCGGCCCTTCGCAAGCCGCAGCTCAACCCAGGCTATGGGGCCAGCGGCTCGGGCTGGTGGCTCCACCACCGCCAGTTCCATCGCGGGCACCAGGCCGGCCGGCAGGAACAACGCCCCAGCATCAGGCGACCACAAACCCTTCCGCTTCAGCTCGTGACGCCACGCGTAGATCTGCTGCCGCGTCACATCGTGCCGCTGTGCGACCTGGGTCACCGTCGCGCCGTCAATCCCCACAGCGCTCACGATCGACAGCTTTTCCTCGTCGTCCCAACGCCGGCGGCGCTCAACACCCAGAACCTCGCCCCGCATCGCTCCTCCGCGCATAGGAGACGTCGTTTGCGACGTCGCTATGCACGTGTCTTAGGACCTCACGCCGAAATCTGGCAGGCGGTGCCAACCGGGCGGTTACACAACATCGTCCCCTTCCCCAAAAGGTAGAACCACTTGGAGCCGCTGCAGTGCTTACGCCGCAAGCGGGGAGCCAGACCTCGAAGGCTGCCCTAAGCGACTTCACCTGGTGGACCAGTGGCCCATAGAGCCCTTCGAGGGCTCTGCGGGGGGCCGGAGTCACTTGACCCGGCGAACCGTGTTGAGGCTCACTTTGAAGAGATCTGCGATCTCTGAGACCGATCTGTGCTCGATGTCCCGCATGCGGCGCACCTCGGCCGCTTGGGAGGCCGTCAGGGCAGGGGGCCTGCCACCGACACGGCCACGCTTGCGGGCAGCAGCCAGGCCCTCCCTCGTGCGCTCCGAGATCCTCTCCCGCTCGAACTGTGCGATAGAGGCGAAGACGTGGAAGACGAGCCGCCCGGCTGGGGTCGTGGTGTCGATGTCCTCGGCCAGGGACCTGAAGCCTGCCCCCTTCGACCTGATGGTCTCGACGATCTCCAAGAGCTCCTGAAGCGAGCGGGAGAGGCGGTCGTACTTGGTGACCGTGACGACGTCACCCTCGCGCAGGTGGTCCATCAGTCGCTGGAACTCCGGTCGCTGCTTCCCAGCCCCGCTGACGTGCTCGGAGAAGATCTTCTCGGCTCCGGCCGAGGTCAGGGCATCGAGCTGACCGTCAAGGTTCTGCTCTTCGGTGGAGACGCGAGCGTAGCCCAGGATCATGGTTCCAAAAACCTCTCAAAACTCGACAGGTTTTGGCATGGGTTTTTGGACGGGTCAAGTAGTTGATGCGACACGGGGCAGGGCGGGTGCTCCAAAAACGACCGATATAGGTGAAGACCCACTGATGGCAGCGGAGCCAAGAGCGACTGCCGCCCACAACATCTTGATCCGAAGCTGAAACTCGGATGGCAAACACTACTAGATGCTTGACGCCAGCGAAAGCACAGACTTCAATTCAATCATCACGGGTGCTTGTGAGCCATGCTCGTGGAATTAGTCCGGCTCATTGGGGTGAGATAGTGCCAAGTTCGAAGCAGCCCTTTGATGACCCTTCGTTCACTGAACGACTGAACTTGGGGCACCTTGCATTCAATGGCATCTTTCAGGCGCGACACATCGCAGCGTTGGCCACAACGTCCGCAGCTTTCGCACTTCTGTTGTCGACCGCAGCATGCGCAGAACTTAGCCCCACTGCACCTAGTCCCCTGCCTGCGACCCGCGCGCCTTGCGCGGCCTTCACGCCCGAGGCCGACTACATCGAACAGACTTTGATCATGGATCTTGAGGGCCGCGAGATCGCCCTGCGCATCCCAAGGGTGTTTCTCGAAGACGTCTGGGATCAGCGACCGGGTTTCAAAGACACCGCTCAGCTTTTCAGGGTCGAGATTGGCAGTTTCACCCCTGTGAGCCGGCCCGAGACCGGACGCCGCAACAAGCGTCGCATATGGAACTGGATGGACTTTCTCATCACAGACTGGGTACCGCTTGATCGCATTGCCGTCCTTAGCGCCGAGTCCCGCTCCTCCGTGATCGGTGGGAACAGTGCGCGGGATTTGGACAGTTACGCGCCAGCGCCCGGTCCCTTCGGGCTGGCTGAAATTCGTTCTGATGCGCCACAGCCGACGCCCTCCTTCCGCACAAACACCTATGTTTTCAGATCGGAAGACGACACGCTGTCGGCCGTTCTGTCTTGCAATGTACCGGGGAGCGTCATGCACCCGATTTGCCTGCACTGGTTTCGGGCCGCCGGAATGGATGTGCAACTCACCTACCGCCGCACCGAACTGCCGAACTGGCGGGCGCTGCAAGACGACGTAACGGCCTTTGCGGGATGCCTAACCAAGACCAATCCGTAGCCAATTTCAGGACCTAAACATGCCAACCCTTTCCGCCGAACAGTTATCCATACTTCAGTATCATGCCAACGCCGGGGACCGCATCGCCTATTATACCGCACTGGGCGCCTTTGGCTTCGCCTATGGGAACCTTGCCCTGGGGGTAGTGCTGAACAATACGGTTTCGGGGGCCGCCGCTAACAGCTTCTTCATGGATCAAGCCGACGAGCAGGTGTTGATTTTCACCCAGAACTGAGCCGGTTAGGCGCATAATTTTCACTGAGAA
>CALKAA010000275.1 GCA_937983495.1 uncultured Gemmobacter sp.
GCCGCATCGCCGCGCAGATGCGCCGCGCGGTCCAGCGCCTGCCCGGCGGGCGGCCCCCCCAAGGTGACGGTTTCGGCCTGACGCATCGGAATATCCCCCTCGCAACTGCCCGGTCTTGCAAGTGCCCGGTCTTGCAACTGCCTGTGCCTCGCTTGTGTCATGCGGTCACAGAGCGGTAAAGCCCGGCCCTGCCCCGTGGCCAATCCGGCACAGAGAGGCGCACGCACAACCCACAGGCGAAAATTTTTGCCGCAATGAATTGACAAGTTGCCGCACCGACCGTCTAAACTTTGCAGGCTTCGCGGAACAGTTCGCGAAGGTTCGGTTGCATTCGGTTTCCTCCTCTTGCCCGCTCCAAGGAACAACGTGTCAGGCACGTCGCCAGCCTCGCCGGCATCTTGCGATGCCCAAGCCCCGCACCGCGCCCGGTTGCGGGTTCTGGGCACGTCTGACCTGCATGTGCATCTGCTGGGCTTTGACTATTTCGCCAATCGCCCCGATCCGCATGTGGGCCTTGCCCATACCGCCACGCTGATTGCCGCCGCCCGCGCCGAATGCCGCAATTGCCTGCTGTTCGACAACGGAGATTTCCTGCAAGGCAATCCGATGGGCGATTACGTCGCCCGCCCCGGCCAGCCCGAACCGCGCCCGGTGCATCCGGCGATCCGGGCGATGAACCGGCTGGGCTATGATGCGGCCACGCTGGGCAATCACGAGTTCAATTATGGGCTGGAGATGCTGGACGGGCTGCTGCGCGGCGCGGGCTTCCCCATCGTTTCGGCCAATGTCCTGCGGCACAAGGGGGCCACGCCGCTGGAGGATCAGACCTACCTGCCCGCCGATGTGCTGCTGCACCGCGAGATCGTGGCCGAGGATGGTAGCCGCCACCCGCTGACCATCGGCGTGATCGGTCTGGCCCCGCCACAGATCGTGCAATGGGACCGGCAATTGCTGGAAGGCGTGCTGGAGACCCGCGGTATCGTGGAGACCGCCGCCGCCCGGGTGCCCGCGCTGCGCGCCGCCGGGGCCGAGATCGTGGTGGCGCTGTCGCATTCCGGCATCGGCGCGCTGGAGGAGGGCACCTGGTCGGAGAACGCCACAACGGCGCTGGCGCAGCAGGTGCCGGGGCTGGATGCGATCATTGCCGGGCACAGCCACCTCGTTTTTCCGTCGGACGCCTTTGCTGACAGCGCCGGCGCCGATCTGGAGCAGGGGCTGCTGTTTGGGGTGCCCACGGTGATGCCCGGCTTTTATGGTTCGCATCTGGGGGTGATTGATCTGGAGCTGGAGCGGCGCGACGGGCGCTGGCAGCGCGTGGCAGGGCGCAGCGAGGCGCGGGGGCTGACCCCCTCCACCCCGCCCGATCCAATGGTGGTGGAGGAAGTGCGCCCCGATCACGAGGCCACCATCGCCCATGCCCGCCGCACGGTGGGCCGCACGCCCCTGGCCCTGAACAGCTACTTCGCGACGGTCTGGCCCTCGGCGGTGCTGGGCATCGTGGCCGAGGCGCAGGCGGTGCATGTGGCCCGCCAATTGCAGGGCCGCCCGGAAGCCGGTTTGCCGCTGATTTCGGCAGTATCGCCTTTCAAGGCGGGCGGGCGCGGCGGACCCGGCAATTACACGGATATTCCGCCGGGCGATCTGGCGCTGCGCCATGTGGCCGATCTGTATATCTTTCCCAATACCATTGCTGCGCTGCGGCTCACGGGGGCGGAGCTGGCCGATTGGCTGGAAAACTCGGCCGGAATCTTTCATCAGATCCCGCAGGGCAGCCGTGATCTGCCGCTGATCGACGAAGATTTCCCCAGCTACAACCATGACCGGATTCTGGGCCTGAGCTTCGCCATCGACCTGAGCCAGCCCGCCCGCTATGACCGCCACGGGTTGTTATGCCACCCGGAGGCGCGGCGGATACAGGATTTGCGCTGGCAAGGCCGGCCTGTGCGGACCGATGATGAATTCGTTCTCGCCACCAACAGCTATCGCGCGGCGGGATGCGGCGGTTATGCCGGGGCGCGGCCAGAGCGGCTGATTGATGTGGGGCGCATGCCGATCCGCGAAATCCTGATCCGCCATCTGTCAGAGGGCCATCATGTGCGCTCGCCTGACAGCCATACGTTCCGATTTGCGCCGATGCCGGGCACCACGGTGACCTTTGACACCGCCCCCGCCGCGCTGGCGCATCTGGACAGCGTGGCGGCGCTGCACCCCGAGCTGATGGGCCTGACGCCGGAGGGATTTGCCCGCTTTCGTCTGCATCTGTAAGGCGCTAACAGGGGCAGGAAATTGCGCGGGAGAAGCGGCCCATGTTCGACGCGGTGATCTTTGATCTGGATGGCACGCTGCTGGATACCGAGGCGGTGGCGCTGCGGCTGGGCCATGAGTGCCTGCGCGAGATGGGTCATGTGCCGGACCCGGAGGTGTTTCATCGCATGATCGGCAAGGATGGCCCGACCAGCGATGCGATTCTGCTGGCGGCCTATCCGGCGCTGGACCTGCCCGCCTTTGACCGGCTGTGGCGCGGCGGGTTCGAGGCGGCACTGGAGCGCGATTTGCCGTTGAAGCCCCATGCCCGCGAGGTGTTGGAGGGAATCGCGCTGCCCAAGGGTCTGTGCACCTCGTCGCGTCGGCGGAGTGCTGCGCGCAAGCTGGAACTGGCGGGGTTCACCGCGCATTTCCGCGCCGTGGTGGCGTTGGAGGATGTGGCCCGCCCGAAACCAGCCCCGGAGCCCTATCTGCTGACCGCCGCGCGGCTGGGCGTCGATCCGGCGCGCTGCGTGGTGTTTGAGGACAGCGAGCCGGGTGCCGCGGCGGCGCGGGCGGCGGGCTGTGTGGTGGTGCAGGTGCCCGATATGCTGCCCGCCATCGGCGATCACGCCGATCATGTGGCCGCAAGCCTTTTGGAAGGCGCGCGCAAGCTGGGGCTGCTGGGCTAAGGCTTTCCCCTTG
>CALKAA010000276.1 GCA_937983495.1 uncultured Gemmobacter sp.
GGCCCCCCGTGGGCGTCAGGCAGCGCACCAGCTCCATCGCCGCGCCCTCGCGCAGCTCGCCGGTGGCCAAGCCATCCTCGCCCATCACCACCTCAGACCCCGGCGGCGTCTCGGCCCCGTGCAAGATCCCCGCCAGCCTCAGGGCAGCAGTATTGGCCCAAGCCGCGTGGTAATCCGTCGAGGTGATGAACACCGGGCGATCCGCCACCGCCGCATCCAGCGCGTGCCGATCGGGCCGAGTGCCCGCGCCCAGCATTTCGTAATTCGCTGCATAACCACAGAGGAAATCCCCCGGCGGCAGGCCAGCCGCAAAGCCTTGCAAAGCCAGCACAAACTCTGCGCGGTTGCTGACCTTCGCCAGATTGAGCTGCCCAAGCGCCGTGCCGCCCAGAAACAGATGCACATGGCTTTCGGTAAAGGCGGGCAGCAACGTGGCCCCTGCCGCGTCGATGATCCGCGCGGGTTTGGGTGCCTCCCCCGGCGCGCCGATCCAGGCAATCAGGCCATCCCGCACCGCCAGTGCAACCGCCTCGCCCGTCAGACCGCGCGCATTTGTGATCAGCAGATCCATCGCATTTCCCCAGCCATAAAAAGCCCCGGCGGCAGGGCACGCAATGCCGCCGGGGGTACCGCTTATTGCAGCAGTTGGGTCCAGACCTTCGTCACCAGATCCTGCGCGGCAGGCGAGCAACTGCGCGAGAACTCCACCTTCACCGTCGGGAACAGCTCTGGTGCGTTTTCGGCGGTGTATTTGGCGGTGGCGGTATCAATCGCCACCGGTGCCGAATGGCCGTAGAAATTATACTGCGCCGTCGCGTTTTCGATCCGCGACATGAAGTCGATGAATTTCTTGGCGTTTTCCACATTGGGTGCGCCCTTGGGCACCACCATGCTGTCGAGCCAGCCCACCAGCCCCTCTTTCGGCATCGCATATTCAATGGGGGCATTGTCGTTGAAGCGGATCTTCATCGAATTGCCATCCCACCAGAAATGCGCCGCCACCTCGCCGCCTGCGATACGGTTCTCGATATTGTCGCTGGTATAGGCCGCGACAAAGGGCTTTTGCGCCGCCAGCAGGTCATAGACGCGCTTCATCTCGGCCGGGTCTTCCGAGCAGAAGGGCACGCCCAGATACAGCTGCGCCGCGCCGATGATCTCATCAGGGTAAGACAGCATGGCGATCTTGCCTTGCAGATCGGCCTCGGGCTCAAACAGCACCTTCCAGCTATCCACCGGGCCTTTGTAGTGGTTGCGGTTCACCGTGAAACCCGCCGTGCCATAGGCCAGCGGGATCGAATAGTCGTTGGCCTCATCCCACCATTGGCCGCGCCATTTGGGATCGACCTGCTGAAAGGCCGCCAGCGCATGCGCATCAATATCCTCCAGCAGGCCCTGATCCGCCATGATCTTGAGGAAATGCTGCGAGGGGGTCACGATGTCATAGCCCGAGGCCCCGGCCTGCAATTTGGTCAGCAAGTCCTCATTCGAGTTATAGCCATCGACATTGACCTTCACCCCCGCCTCGGCCTCGAACTTGGCGATCAGCGCAGGGTCGATACTGTCAGACCAGACATAGAGGTTCAGCTCCCCCTCGGCCGCAGCGGCCATCGGCAGGGCGCAAAGTGTGGTGGCAAGCAAGGCGCGTTTCATGAAAGTCTCCTTGTTGATGGGATGGCCGGAGTTCAGCCCCGGCTCGGGGTTCGGAAGGTGAGGATGAGGGCCGTGGTCGCCAAGACCAGCGATCCCAACACGATCAGCGTGGAAATCGCGTTCAGCTCGGGCGTGGTGCCCTGCTTGATCAGGCCGAAGATATAGACGGGCAAGGTGGTGGAGCCGCCGGAGTTCAGCATGTTCGAGGTGATGAAATCATCCATCGAAATGACAAAGGCCAGCATCGCCCCGGCAAATACCCCCGGCGCGATCAAGGGCAGCGTCACCCGGCGAAACGCCACCCAAGGCGTTGCGTAAAGGTCTTGCGCGGCTTCCTCGAAATCCGGCTCCATCCCTTGCAGGCGCGCCCGGATCGGCAGGAAGGCAAAGGGGATGCAGAAGGCGGTATGGGCGATGATCAGCTTGGCCATGCCATTCTGCAAGCCGATCTGCGAAAACAGGATCAAGACCGCCACCGCCAGCACGATCTCGGGCAGCAGAAGCGGCAGGTTCACCACCGTCTCGCTGACCCGGCGCAGCCGCACATCGCGCCCCCGCACCAGCACCAGCGCCGCCATCAGCGCCACCGTCGTCGCAATCAGCGTGGCCACGCTCGCCACTGTCAGCGAGATCTTTACCGCATCCAGCAGCGCCCGGTTTTGCAGTGCGCTTTCATACCAGCGCCAGGAAAACCCGGTCCAGACCGAGGCAAGGCGGTTCTCGTTGAAGCTATAGGCGATCACCACCAGGATCGGCGCATAAAGCCAGACGAAGAACAGCGCCGTGAAAACCCGCGCGCCAGGATAGCGTTTCACATCAGCCATGCGCCGCCCCCTTCCGCGCCCGAAGCGCGTTCAGCATCAGGAAGATCATCACCAGCACCATCAGCGTGACGGCAATCGCCGCGCCAAAGGGCCAGTTCCGCCCGCCGCCGAATTGGGTCTGGATCAGGTTGCCCATCAGCATGGTCTTGCCGCCGCCCAGCAGGATCGGCTCCAGCACCGCGCCAAGGCAGGGCACAAAGACCAGCACCGCGCCCGCCATCACGCCCGGCAGGCTCAGCGGCAAGATCACCCGCCGCGCCGTCACCCAGCGGCTGCCATACAGATCATGGCTCGCCTCGATCAGGCTGCCATCGAGCTTTTCGATGGAGGCGAAAACCGGCAGGATCATCAAGGGGATATAGGAATAGACGAGCCCCACCAGCATGGCCCCATCCGTGAACAGCAGGCTGCCAATATCGGTCACAAGACCAAGCCCGCGCAGGGTTTTCTCGATCACCCCGTCATTGCCCAGAATGATGATCCAGGCATAGACCCGCACGATCATCGAGACCCAGAACGGCAGCGTCACCAGATAGATCAGCACCGGCTTCCACCGCCCCGGTGCCTGCGCAATGGTGTAGGCGGCGGGCAAGGCGAGGGCCGCGCAGATCAGCGTCGTAAGCGTGGCGAGCCACAGCGTGCGCCCGATGATCAGCAGATACTGCGGCGTGAAGGCCAGATTGCCGTCCCAATCCTCCTCGAACAGGATTTTGGCGTAGCTGTCGAAAGACAGGCCCCAGTCAAACCCGCCATAGGCACCGCGGGTGGCAAGGCTCACCAGCAGCACAATGCCAATGGGCAAGATCAGGGTCAGCGCCATGATCGCCCAGGCGGGGGCCAGCCCCCAGAGGCGGAAATCGCGCAGCCTCATTGCCCCAGCACCCGCGCGCTGTCGGGACGGAAGCCCAGCTCCACCGCACGGCCCGGCTCCAGGCTGGCAGAATGCGACACCGCATTGCGCTTGGAGACACGCAGCTCCACCCCATTCACCGCGATGGTGTAATGGGTATAACCGCCCATATAATTGCGGCTGCTGACCACACCGCGCAACCGCTCCACGCCCTCCGGCACCTGCTCATCCAGCCCGATCTTTTCGGGCCGCAGCGACAGCGTGGCAGAGGCCCCGACCCGCGCGCCCTTCTGATAGGTGTTCACCAGCCCCAGCGGCGTGCGCACCGTGGCGCGGCCATCCTCCACCCCAATCACCTCGGCGGGCAGGAAGTTCGTTTCTCCAATGAAATCTGCGACAAAGCGGTTCTCCGGGTCTTCATAAACCTCACCCGGCGTGCCGATCTGCTGCACCTCGCCCGCGCCCAACACGCAGATGCGATCGGACATATCGAGCGCCTCCTCCTGATCATGGGTCACGAAGATGAAGGTGATGCCGGTGGCGCGCTGCAATTCGCGCAACTCATCACGCATCGCCTGCCGCAGCTTCAGATCCAAGGCCGACAGCGGCTCGTCCAGCAGCAGAACCTCTGGCTCTGAGGCCAAGGCCCGCGCCAAGGCGATGCGCTGCCGCTGCCCGCCCGAAAGCTGCGCCGGGCGGCGGTTGGCAAATTGCGACATATGCACCAGCTCCAGCATCTGCGCCACGCGGGCGCGGATGCGGTCGCGCTTCCAGCCCAGATTTTCCAGTGCGAAGGCGATATTGGCCTCCAGCGTCATATGCGGAAACAGCGCATAGCTTTGGAACACCGTATTCACCCGGCGCTTATGCGGCGGCTCGGCCCCGATGTCGCGGCCATGCAGACGGATGCTGCCCGATGTCGGGGCCTCAAAGCCCGCGATCATCCGCAAGAGCGTGGTCTTGCCGCAGCCCGACGGCCCCAGCATGGTAAAAAACTCGTTGTCATAGATGTCGAAGCTGACCCCTTTCAGCGCCTGAAAGCTGCCGAAGGATTTGGCGACATCTCGCACCTCGATGGCCTTGTTGCGCATAATCAATCCACCGCCAATTCGGTGATCTCGCGGCGGAAGGACAGGGTATCGCCCCAATCCTCGCCCCAGACCCCGGTGTCCAATTCCCGCGCATAGCGATGGCCCGCATAAGTGGCCCAGGCAATCGGCCCCGGTGCGGCGGCATCGCCGATCAACCGAACCGAGCGGATACCCGCATCGGCCCAATCTGAAGATCGCGCCATAAGCCCATGATAAAGCGTATCATTCGACGCGCGCGAGGCCACCAGAACCACCGCGTCGGCCTCAATCACCCGGCGGGCATCGGTATAGGCGCAATTGGCCTCCACCCCATCCGCCCGCAGCGCGCTGACGCCCGTATTCAGCACAATCTGCACGCCAGCCTCCGCCAGCCGCCGATGAATGGCACCTTGCTCCAGCGTGTTGCGCGTCCAATCCGAGACGAAAGCCGCAGGCGTCACCAGTGTCACATCGCAGCCTGCCTTGGCGCACATCTCGGCCAGCACGCCGCCCATGTAATAATGGTCATCATCATACACCACGACCCGCCCCGAGGGCATCCGCCCCGCCATCAGATCATCGGGGGTGAAACTGGGCAGACGGCCCAGCCCCGGCATCGCCACCACATGTTGCCGCGCCACACCATCGGCACGCCAGCGGCTGCCGGTTGCCACGCAGATATTCTGGAAGCCGAACTCCAGCACAGATCGGAAGAGCACACGTCTGAACTCCAGTCACTGACCAATCTCG
>CALKAA010000277.1 GCA_937983495.1 uncultured Gemmobacter sp.
CTGTAACTCCGCCGAGGCGACTCGTGCCTGGTTCGATTCCAGGGTCGCCCACCATTTTATCCAAAAAAGCAACAATATCAACACCCTGCGCCTTGCGGGGAAGTGCTGACCGCTCTTGGCGTCCGGCCAGCGCCAATGATAGCCCCCCTCTGCCTGCCCAGATCGACTGCTGGCCAGATATGTGGCGTGTAGACAGCGAAGTCAGGCCGCAACCGCCTCCGTGACGGCCGCCACAATATCCTCCCAGCCATAGCTGCGCGGCTGCCACTGCGGCAGCTGGCCAGCGGCCTGCCGGGCCTCGAAGGCCGCCAGAAACGTCTCCGGCTTGCGGAAGTCGCACTCCCACAGCACATCCGGATGACAGGTCCACCATTTCGAACGCACGAGCCCGGCGATCACCTCATCCGAGAACCGCATCCGGATCACCTGAGCCGGATTGCCACCGACAATGGCATAGGCGGGCACATCCTTGGTCACCACCGCCCCCGCCCCGATGATCGCGCCATCCCCGATGCGAATCCCGCGCGCCAGCATCACGTTATTGCCGATCCACACATCATTGCCCAAGACCGGGAAAGGGCCGGTCGGGAGTTTTTCGGGCACATGCGGGGAATGTTTCCCCTCCATCAGGCGGCGATGTGCATGCAGGAAACTCGGCTTGAACCAGGTTTCGTGGAAGCAATAGGTCAGCGAGGAGGAGGTGACGAATTCCGCCGGGTGGCGTTCGCCCATCACCTGCAAGCCGCTGGCCACCGAACAATAGCGCCCACACAGAAAATCGAAACCGGGGGTTTCGCAATAGCTGAACGCGCCACGCGTATTCATGCGCAGGCCAACATATTGTGCAAATTCCTCGATCCGGGCGGATTTCGGAATCTGAATCTGCCCGCCGCTGGCACGCACGGGTCGCACTCCGTCCGGGGTTGGCTCGAACTCATGCCCGAGGAAGATGTTCAGCCGAAACAGCACATTGGCGACAAGCTCCGTATGCCGCAAGGTGATCCAGGGGCCTTCAGTCGACACAATATGATCTTGCAGTGACACTGCGCGTCTCCGAAATGCGTGACCCCGGAGCGTGACCCCGGAGCGTGACCCCGGAGCGCTTTGTTCAACCCTATCATGCAAGGCGGCCATAGCAAGTCCTTGCCCTTGCAGAAACGACATTTCCCGTCGCCCATCGCTTTGCACGGCCGGTTTGCCCCGCTATCCTCCCCCCAAAGGGAGACCGCCATGACCGACCGTTCCTACCGCTTCACCCATGCCATCACGCGCAAGCCTGCCGCCTCGATCACCCATGGCCTGCGTGCCGTGGACACCGGCGCGCCCGATCTGGCGCAGATGCAGGCCCATCACGCCGCCTATATCGCCACCCTGCGCGAGACCGGCGCCACGGTGATCGAGCTGGACGCCCTCGACGCCTATCCTGACAGTGTGTTTGTCGAGGATACCGCGCTTTGCCTGCCTGCCGGGGCCGTCATCATGCGCCCCGGTGCGCCCTCGCGTCTGGGCGAAGCGGCCGAGATGGCGCCGCATCTGGCCGCACTTTACGGTGACATCCGCCGCATCACCGGCACCGACAGCTATATCGAGGGCGGCGACATCCTGATGACCGAGACCGAGATCCTGGTCGGCCGCTCGGCCCGCACCAATGCCGCCGGCATTGCCGAACTCGCAGCCCTCACCGCCGATTGGGGCGAGGTGGTGCGCGAGGTCCACACGCCCCCCGGCGTCTTGCATTTCAAGACCGATTGCTCGCTGCTCGATGCCGAAACCATCCTCGCCACCCGCCGCCTTTCGGCCTCGGGCTGCTTCACCGGCTATCGCCTGATCGACGTGGCCGAGGGCGAGGAGGCCGCCGCCAACACCATTCGCTTCAACGATCTGGTGCTGATGCCCGCCGGCTTCCCGCGCACCCGCGACGCCATCCTCGCGGCGGGCTATACTGTGCGCGAGATCGGCAATTCAGAATGTGCCAAGCTGGATGGCGGCATGTCCTGCCTGTCGCTGCGCTTCACCCCCAAGGCCTGAAAACGCGGGGCCGAGACACCTGCCCGGCCCTTCGCCTGCCCGACCCTTCGCCTGCCCGACCCTTCGACGTCCCGGCCCCGGCCATCAATGCCCCCCGCACATCAATGCCCCGCAGGCAGATCCTTGTTGCCGATGATCAGGCTGGCCCCGGCGCGGAAGCCTTCGGCCTGATCCAGCACCAGCCGCTCGGCGTCGCGGGCGCGCGTGGCCGCCATGATCTCATCTGCCACATCGGGCGTCTCCCCCAAAGCCAGCAGCGCCTCGCGTCCCAGAACCATTGCAGTTTCAAAGGTTTCACGGATCTGGAAATCCGCCCCCGCCCCGATCAGCTCGACCGCATGCGCGCGGTCATAGGCGCGGGCCAACACCGGCACCAGCGGGAATTCGTGCTTCACCAGCTCCACGATCCGCGTCACCGCCTCGCGCTTGTCCGGGGCCACGATGATCGCCTGCGCCTGAGCCGCCCCTGCCGCATGCAGGATGTCCAGCCGGGTGCCATCGCCATACCAGACCTTGAACCCGTACTCCCCCGCATCGCGGATCGCCTCGGCGTCGCTGTCGATGATCGACAGCGCATGACCGCGCGCCAGCAGCGGCTGGCTGACAATCTGCCCCACCCGGCCAAAGCCGATCAGCAGCACCCGCGCCTCCAGCCCCTCGGGGCTTTCCACACCATCGGTATTGACCGCAGCCTTCGGCACCAGCCGGTCATGCAAGATGACCATGGGCGGCGTCAGCACCATCGACAAGATCACGATGGCCGCCAGATTGGCGTTCCATTCCGGCTCCAGAATGCCGAATTGCGTGGCCGCCGCGTAAAGCACAAAGGCGAATTCACCGCCCTGCGCCATCAGCACGGCGCGTTCCAGCCCCTCGGCATGGCTGGCCCTGGTCAGCCGGGCGACGCCATAAATCACCAGCATTTTCAGCGTGATGAAAGCCGGAACACTGATCGCGATCACCTGCCAGTTGCGTGCGATCACCGCCAGGTCCAACGCCATGCCGACGCTGAGGAAAAACAGCCCCAACAGCAAGCCGCGGAACGGCTCCACCTCGGCTTCCAACTGATGCCGAAAGGTGGATTCCGACAGCAGCACCCCGGCCAGGAAAGCCCCCATGGCCATGGACAGCCCCCCCGCCTGCATCAGCACCGCCGCGCCCAGCACCACCAGCAGCGCCGCCGCCGTGAT
>CALKAA010000278.1 GCA_937983495.1 uncultured Gemmobacter sp.
GGCAGGGCCAAGCCCGGCCGCCCGGCCAAAGGTGGCAAGGGCGAGGTCTTGCAGGCTGGCCTGCACATATTCGGCGGCCATCCGGCCATCATGGCCCGCGATGCGCAGCAGCCGGGCATTGCTGGCAATGGCGGCGGTTTTCGATTGCTCAGGCGTATCGTCGGCGGGCGGTGTGAGCGGGCCAAAGCGCAGCGCCCCGCGCCAGAAGGCCACGCCCAGCACGATCAGCAGCATGGCCCAAAGCGCGGTGAAAGGCGGCTGGAAAAAGCGCGCGAGGTTTTCGCCCGTGCGCTCATAGTCTCGCGCTTCGTCCTCGTAATCATACCATTGCGCGAGGTTCTCGCCGGACAGGTCAAGGTAAAGGCGCGGGTGATCGGCCGTGGTTTCATCGCCGACCCAGCTTCTGATCAGGCTGACCAGCACGGCGGAATTATCGGCCACGGTCAGCCCGTGATTGTTCATCAGATCGGGGTCAGACAGCACCATGGTGGGCTGGCCGGAGTTGGGGAAACTGCACTCGACCACCAAGACGCCTTCAGGCAGGGCCAGATGGGGCTCACAAATATCGGGGATCGAGGCCGGATCAAAAAGTTGGGCCTGAAACAGGGCGATGCGGCCAAATTCGCTCTCGAAGGTGAGGAAGCGCGCCCCGTGGCGCTGGACTTTCAGCGCGCCAAGGCGAAGCTGGCGGGTCAGGCGATGCAGGTTGGCCTCGGGGATCAGGGCGCTTTCATGGGCCACATTGGAAACGGCGGTGCCAGCCACCCATTTCGGCAGCACGACCAGCGTCGTCATGTCATAAAGCCGCCCCTCGACATCTGCGCGCTCCAGGTCGCGCAGGTCGGTGGCATAGAAGGCGGCGCGGGCATCGGCGGGTTCGGGGGCCGGATTGTCCAGATCGGTGTCGTAAAGCGGCAGGATGCGGATCGACAGGTCTTCCAGATTGGGGCGGATGCGCGGGTTGGAACGCTCCATAAGCAGGCCCTGCGCCTCCAGCCAGGGTTCCAGCGCGTCAAAGCCGATGACCGAGGCATCCAGCCGGCGGTCCTGCGCGTTGCCGCCAAACAGCCAGAGGCCAGCCAGCCCCGCCACGATCAGCGCCCCCACGATGAACAGCGGCAGGTTACGCATGGGCGGCCCCCTTGTTCAGCAGGATGCTGCGCCCGGCGGCGATGGCCTCGGAGAATTGCGTATCGGTGACCGGACGGCCCCCGTAATGCGCCAGTTCGGCCCGGCGCAGGATGTTTTGCAAGGCTCCTTGCTGCCGCCAGCCACCGGGCAGCCGCCGGAAGGCGCTGCGCTCGGTATCGGCGCGGGCGAGGCGGGTATCGGTCTCGGTCGCGGCAGTGAGCAGGCAATGGCGGAGCAAGCGCACCAGCGCGGCAGATCGGTCGGGCATGGCGGCGATCTGGTCGATCAGGCTGCGCGGATCGCCGGCCTGATCCTCGGCGCTGATGTTCCAGGCCTCGGGCGCCTGCGCCGGTTTCTTCTGCGTCTCGGGTGCGCGCGACAGCAAGGCCCCGGCCCCGCCATAGCGCAGCCACAGCGCCAGAAGCGCGACCAGCAGCAGCACGACAAACAGGGTGGAGATCGGGCCGGGGCTGGGCAGACGCACGGGTTCTGCGTTCCGGGTCTGCGGCATCATCTCGCGCGAGCGACCGGCCGACAGGTCGCCGTCGATCTTCTCGGCATAGGTCATGCCGGTTTGTGCCCCCTCCGCCCTGGCCCGCAACTGCACCTCGGGCGATTGCGCGCCCTGCGGGGGCGCCACATCCGCCTCAATGCGGAAACGCTCTTGCCCGAAGGCAGGCGGAATGCTGAAGCACAGGCTATATGCAAGAGCGATAGGGAATAAAAAAGTGGTGCGCCCGACATGTGGCGCACCGACAATATTTTCCGATTTCAGCAATCTACCACTCACGACATGAATGAAAGCAGGCCTTGGCCACCAGAAGGCATGTCAGGTGGCCAAGTGGAGTCACCCGAAAATATCTGAAGAGCTTTGGGGCTGAAGGGGGTCGGGGCCAAATCTATTGGGGCCATCTGTGCCCTTGAGGCACAAGACGACAATCATGCCGATGACTGCGATAAGCAAACCCACCAGCGGGATCAACATGATCGCGAAAGGAACGAGAAGCCACCAGCCCGACATGTTCCGATCATGCAATCTCCGCACCAGAACGGCCAAGGATGCCGGTGCTAGAAAGTAGAGATACAGCGTGGCAAGGACGATATAGAGTATGAAAAGTACGATCACGCCCAGCGTCATGCCGGCACCAGCAAGTGTACCTGCTAACACATCGGGATTATTGAGGCTTAGGCCAGCCAGGCCAGCAATCACACCGAAGAAGATAATTACCACGATCGCAAGCAATAGTTGGAAGAGTTGGAACCACCAGAACTCGGACCGACTGGCGCGGCCCTGAAATATAGCCATGTATCTGGTGATCAGAACATGGCGGATGGATTCTTGAAATTGCATGACAGTCTCCAATCGCATGACGTGCCGAATCTTTGCACAGCACGCTTAGACAGGCAACCCAGACGTCATGATGATGGCGATTCTGTATCCATGGCGCGATCCTCAGTTCGAGGCATCTGCGCAACTGGGAGGCAAAGGCTTGAGTAAATCCCAGCAAAACAAGGCATTGCGATGGGCAGATGACGAAAACTTTGCAGTTCGGTGATTTTTTCGCTTGCGGCTATCTGCGTCATTCCCTAGAAGGCGCTTCACCGAGACGATGCAGCGGGGACGCGGTT
>CALKAA010000279.1 GCA_937983495.1 uncultured Gemmobacter sp.
GCGCCGCAGCCCGGGCCACTGGTTCCTGAGGTAGGTCAGCGCCTCGCCCAGCACAATGCGGTTGGCCTTGAACTGCACCAGTGGCAGCACCAGGCCAGCCCCGCCCAGCACGGCAAACAGCAGGCCGGTTCGGCTAAGCCTTGCGGCATGAGCGGTCGAAGAAAAAGCAATGTCAGACATTCAGCCCTCCGGTTCACGAGGGGATGCGAAGGGCCAAAGGCCCGGCGACACAGGAATTGGGGGCAGGCCAGCCGCCCCCAAAAGCAAGGCTTACTTCAGAAAGCCCTTGCTGGTCAGATAGTCCTTGGCCACGGCATCGGCGGGCTCGCCTCCCACCTGAATGCGGCCATTCAGCTCTTGCAGCGTCGTCAGATCCAGCGAGGCGAAGATCGGGGCCAGCACTTCGGCGATCTGCGGATGGGCCTTCAGCACCTCCTCGCGCACCAGGGGCGCGGGCTGATAGACCGGCTGCACCGATTTGTCATCCTCCAGCACCACCAGCCCGACCGAGGAAATCGCGCCGTCGGTGCCATAGACCATGGCCGCGTTCACGCCCGAGGTCTGCTGTGCCGCCGCCGCGATGGTCGCCGCAGTATCACCGCCCGACAGTTGCACCAGTTGATCGGGGGTCAGCGTGAACCCATAGGTGGTCTGGAAGGCAGGCAAGGCCGCAGGTGCCGTGACGAACTCGGTCGAGGCCGCCAGTTTCACCGTGCCGCCGCCAGCCACCCAAGCGCCAAACTCGGTCAGGGTTTTCAGATTGTTCGGCTCGGCCACATCACCGCGCAGGGCAATGGCCCAGGTGTTGTTGGCAGGTGCGGCCGGCAGCCAGACGATCTTGTTCGCCGCCAGATCCAGCTCTGCCGCGCGGGCAAAGCCAGCCGCCGCATCTTTCCAGACCGCGCTATCCGCCTCATTGAAGAAGAAGGCGGCATTGCCAGTATATTCCGGGTAAATGTCGATCTGGCCCGCCGTGATCGCATCGCGCAGGATCGGGGTGCCACCCAGTTGCAGCTTGTTTTCCACCGGGATGCCCGCATTTTCCAGCGCCAGATAGATCACATTGCCCAACAGGCCACCTTCGGTGTCGATCTTTGACGATACGACGACACCTTCGGCAAAGGCTGCGGTGGTAGAGGCCGCCAGAACGGCCGAAAGAGCGAGGGTCTTGAAAGTGGTCATAGCGGTCTCCTGTTGGGAATGGATGTAACGTCTTGTTATTATTGGATCGGCCCTTGAGGGGCGATTTCGTTTGAACGGGTCGAAAGAGGCAGATTCCCTCCGCCAGCCGGGCTTTGGGGCATGGCCATTTCGGCATCAAAGGGCAGGTAGGGCGCAAGCGCGCACAACTCGGCCCGCGCCTCGGCGCTGCACAGGCTTTCCCGCAACGCGGCAAGCGGCGCAGACAGCGGCATATCGCCCGTAAAGGGGGGGATATGGGCCCGCAGCATGGCCATATGATGCGCCACCATGCGGCCCGGCCTCAGCCCGCGCAACTCCAGCGCCTGCCCGGCCAGCAGGGCCTCCACCGTCAGCAGCCATTCCAGCGCCTCGGCCTGCACCTCCAGCCGCTCCGCCGCCAACGGAATCAGCAGCGCTTCATCCTCCAGCCCCGCCGCCAGCGTCAGGTTCAGCACCGCCACCGGCGCGGCAGCGGCATTGAGGCGCACCGCCTGCTCTTGCGCCAATTTCATCAGCGGACCATAGCCGGTGCCGATCACACCCGGCGGCACAAGGTTCACCGTCAGGCCCGGCAAGCTGCCATTGCTCAGCATCAGGCAGCGGTTGAAGATATTGCGCCCCAGTTGGGCCATCGCCAGTTGCAGCGCCGCCATCTGGGCCGAAAGATCGCAAAGCAGGCTGGCCCCCGAGGTCACCACCTGCCCGTCACAAATGACCGGGTTGTCATCCACCTGCGCCGTGTGGCGCAGAACCGCGCGCAGCGCCTCCTCGGCGGCGGTCAGGCTTGCCGCAAGGATCTGGACCAGAAACCGCCCCGACAACGCATCATGCACCGAGCCGCGCAGCGGCCAGTCGCACTGATCCTCCAGCGCAGCCTCCAGCCAGCCCGCCATCGCCGCCTCGCCGGGGATCAGGCTATGGCGTGCCGCGCGCCAGAGATCGGAAGAGCGTCGTGTAGGGAAAGAGTGTAGAT